>JACPSU010000045.1 GCA_016193105.1 Deltaproteobacteria bacterium
TGAAAAGAAACGACAGGAATCCAAGAACCCAGAAGATGACAATAGAAAAGTCCAGCTCATTAAAAGGCTCAGGCGGTTTGAAACTGAAATCCGAGATGTCCTCTAGGGATGAATCCGTGGAGTTATTACCCGCTTAACATCTTATTTTATTTCGTACCTAAGAAAGAATTAAAACATCTGATTGAGATAAACT
This sequence comes from Deltaproteobacteria bacterium, assembly GCA_016193105.1. Taxonomy (GTDB): domain Bacteria; phylum Bdellovibrionota; class JACOXK01; order 2-02-FULL-40-11; family 2-02-FULL-40-11; genus JACPST01. Next base: position 194 of record JACPSU010000045.1, read on the forward strand.
AAAAATTTTTGCCGGCGGAGGGACTCGAACCCCCAAGGGTTACCCCACTAGATCCTCATACCATCTATAGTTTTCACTACCGTTTTAAAAAACGTTTGTGGTCTGGACTTTATCTTCACCCTATTTATTTTAAACTTAGGTGCACTCCGTAAAGTCTCTACACTTGCCCAAAGTTTTTAAAAACTTTTGCTAGCTCGGTATTGCCATAAAATAGGTTTCACCGAATTAGGAGCGTACACTTCCAAGGTTTCCCCTGGAAGGCTCAGTTAACTAAGTCTAGCGTGTCTGCCAATTTCACCACGCCGGCACAACACAAAAGATCCCCGCCTTCGCGGGGATGACAGCTTAAAAAGAAATAACTTCTTTCAGAGAAAAGCGCCCCTTCGCCGGATCTTTAGCAACTGTGGCTGCCGGCACCTTGGGGTCATGTTCAAAGCACAAAATCCAATTTTCTTTAACCGCTTGCTCTAAAATATTTTTTTTCTCTTCCATGATAATCAAAGGAAAATTGTCATAACTCATAATATAAGGAATCGGAATATGAGAAGAGGTCGGAATCAAATCTGCACAATAAAAAAGAGTCTGTTTTCCATCTGTCACTTTTACCACTTGTTGGGAACGGGTATGGCCATGAGAGATAAGCACACGAATACCAGGATAAATCTCCGCTTCTCCATCTAAAAGTTTCAGCTTAGCCTGCTTTAAAGGCTCCAGGTTTTCTTTTAAAAAACTCGCTCGATCTTTTTCAATGGGCTTATTGGCCCACGCCCACTGTTCTTTTTGAACAGTGTGAGTGGCCGAGGGGAAAGTAAGCTTGAGCTGATCCTTTTCTTTATAGGTACATCCCCCACAGTGATCAAAATGAAGATGGCTAATAATGATATCTGTAATATCAGAATATTTTAAACCAACACTCTTCAAAGCATTCTCTAAAGAGTACCGCTCATGACTGATGCGATAAATAGCTTTGTATTTATCATCCCACTTATCCCCGATCCCTGTATCGACTAAAATATTTTTTCCTGAGCCTTGAATTAGCATCACGCGCAGAGCCATATCAATGCGGTTTGTAGAATCTGGAGGATTGGTTTTCTCCCAAAGAGTTTTAGGAACCACGCCAAACATTGCTCCACCATCGAGCGCAAACTCTCCCGTTTCAAGAAGTCTTATAGTATAAGGACCCACTTTTTTAGACATGGAGCAAACCTAGCATATTCAATTTTAGAGCTCAAGAATTTAGCGGGCAGCCATCTTCTCTTCAAGAGATTGTCTAAAAGGACTATAGAAAAAATCGGAGACTTTACCTTCGTTATTAAAATATAAAGACAAAGATTCGGAGTTTTCGTCTAGGGTGTGAATATACATCCACCAATCGTCTTCCCCTCTTCTTCCATGGTGAAGGGGCATTCCAAAAGCCTCATAAATATCTTTTTGGGTGGTCTTACCAACCTCAATATTTTTCACTTCATCTCTGGGAAAATAGCGCTTCGTGGGTGGCGTCGCACAGCCTACAAAGCTCACTAGCAGTAGAAATAAGACAAATATCTTCATATATCTCTTATCGGCAGTTTATCACTCAACATTAAGCCAATTTAAACCTAATCCTTGTGTGCCCCCGACAAGGTATTTTTATAATTTATTTTTATCTGTTTTTATAATTTTTCTTCGTTGGGATAAGAAAAAAATAATAAAGAACTGAACCAGAAATTCTAAATACTCTTCGAATGTCATTTTAGGCCTAGTCATGTTCAGCCTTTTGCTTTAGTTCTAAAATGTCTTTCCAGGCATTAAAAAGATCTGCATATAGCTTGACCTGTTCCCAATTCATATGCGGATATTGTTCGATGAGAGATAAAATATCAGCTTTGTCTTGAAACTCACGTTTTGGATCATTATTGTACGCTTGAATTTTTAAACCAATCAGTCCCTCAATTGAAATACATTTAATATTAAAAGGTTTAATAACTTTGGCTTCTTGAAGCATTTTTAGACTTAACTCACGTTTTGCCAATAGAAAATCTATACTTCCAGGACCTTCAAATTGAATAATTTCATCCGTTTGATGAAAAATTTTAAAGCCTAATTTTTCAAATGTTATGACAGTGTTTTTTTTATCTATTTCATCAATCAAAAAATCAATATCTCCTGTAGCTCTCTGAATGCCATAATGGGCCATCGCAAAAGCACCAATAAGCGCATGCTCAATATGCGCGTCCTGTAAAGCCGCATGAACGGATACTAAAAGTTCCTTAAGATTCATACCTATAAGGTAACATAAGGTTTAGGAATTTTAAACAAATCTGATCGATGCAAAAAAATACTTCTTATAAAGGCTCGAAGTGGGCGGTGAAGTGGCGCATAATCGGTTCTTGTTGCGTAATTTGAACACCCTGAAGTTTCTTTTTATATTTTACGATCTCTTCCATGGCCTCTACAATATAATCCACATGGCTTTGCGTATACACACGCCGAGGAAAGGCCAAACGTACAAGCTCCATATCGGCGGGCGTGTCTGCTTTTCCAAACATCACACTTCCAATCTCAACAGCACGAATGCCAGCCGCCACATAAAGTTCATTCACCAACGCCTGGCCAGGATACTCAAGCGGTGGAATGTGAGGAAGAAACGCTTTGGCATCAATATAAATCGCATGCCCCCCGGGAGGCTCTACAATGGGAACCCCCATGGCCACTAATTTTTCTCCGAAATATTCAATCGAGCGAATACGATACTTGAGATAATCTTCTTCTAACACTTCTTTAAACCCTTGAGCCAGAGCTTCCAAATCTCGTCCTGAAAGTCCTCCATAGGTGGGGAATCCCTCGGTTAAAATCAGAAGGGAGCGCGCTTTTTGAGCCCAAGCTCTGCTATTTAAGCCTAAAAATCCTCCCATATTGGCTAGCCCATCTTTTTTCGCACTCATCGTACAGCCATCGGCTAAGTGAAATATTTCCTGCGCAATGGCTTCAACCGATTTATTCTCATATCCAGGCTCTCTCAATTTTATAAAATATGCATTTTCTGCAAAACGCGCCGCATCTAAGAAAAAAGGAATCTTATATCGGTTCGTAATCCCCCTCACCCCTTTTAAATTTTCCATTGAAACGGGCTGGCCCCCATTTGAGTTATTGGTAATCGTAACCATCACCAGAGGAATTTTGGGCACCCCTTCTTCTCGAATGAAGTTTTCCAGTTTTTCTAAATCCATATTGCCTTTAAAGGGTTTTCGTAAGGACGGTTTTCTTCCTTCTTCACAGGGGAGATCGACCGCTTTGGCCCCCACATATTCAATATTAGCGCGCGTGGTATCAAAATGCGTATTGTTAGGAATCACTTGTTGCTCAGAACCATTTGTTCGAACTGCAATATGAAATAAAATTTTCTCAGCCGCACGTCCTTGATGCGTGGGAATAATATAGTGAAATCCTGTCAGTTCCTTTAGCACACGTTCAAATCGATAAAAACTTTGAGATCCTGCGTAGGACTCATCCCCTTCCATCACCCCCGCCCACTGCTTTGAGCTCATGGCGGCCGTCCCACTATCCGTCAAAAGATCAATGAGCACATCTTTGGCATGAATTAAAAAAGGATTATAATGTGCATCCTTTAATATTTTTTCGCGCTCTTCTCGTGTTGTCATTCGAATGGGCTCAACAACTTTAATTTTAAATGGCTCAATAATTGTTCTCATCGTTTAATACCGAATCCCTTCTAGAGGATCTAACCGAGAAGCCCTCCATGCCGGATAAAAAGAAGAAAATAAACTAATCCCAAACGCAATCGCACCAATGACCACCAGATGTATCACTTCCATATTCACAGGCACCGATGTATTATAATAAATATCAGGAAGTCGAATCAGTTGAAACTTCTGAAACACGACACACATCCCAATGCCTCCAACGAGGCCTAAAACAATACCACTCATGCCAATCCAAAGCCCTTGAAATAAAAAAATCTTGAGAATTTGGATTCGCTGGGCGCCCATGGCCTTTAAAATAGAAATTTCTCTTTTCTTTTCTAACACAAGTCTCGTTAAAGTCGTCATAATGTTTAAGGCTGCCACTAAAATAATAAAAGATAAAATGATAATCATCGCCATTTTTTCAAGTTTAAGTGCACTGAGTAAATTTTTGTTGAGCTCTTGCCAATCGCGAACCTCAAAAGAAGAAAGGACTGGTATCGTTTTGAGATTTTTTTGAACCTTTGAAGAGGCATAGATGTCAGAAACTTTCAGTTCAAACCCATCAATCTTATTTCCATATTCCAAAAAATCCTGGGCTTGAGACAAGGGGACATACGCCAATTTGGTGTCATACTCATACACCCCCGTCGCAATTAAATCTCTGACTTGATATTTTCGTGTCTTAGGAAGCACCCCAAAAGGCCCCGTCGTTTCTAAAGGGGAAAGAATTTCAACAACATCCCCTTTAAAGACACTGAGCAAGGAAGCCAATTCTTGACCTAAAAGAATAGGAGGTAGAGCACTTTTTCGAGCAGGAGGCGGCGCTTTAAAAAAAGAAGGAGAAACCCCTTTTAAAAGAACACCGGTTACCGTTGATTTTTGCCGGATGATCATTTCACTTAAAATATAGGGGGTTACTTCTTGAATACGAGGATCTGCCTTTTGAATGGCCTCTTTCAACTTTGGATCGTAGTCAAAAGGTAAAAATTCTTTAGATTCAATGAGAAGATGCGACTTAAAGCCTAAAATTTTATCTCGAAGATCTTTTCCAAACCCATTCATCACAGAAATAACGATAATGAGCGCCATCACTCCTGTGGCCACCCCCCCTACAGAAATCCAGGTTGTTAAAGAAAGAATGGTCTGTTTTTTTTTAGATAAAAGATAGCGAAAGCCCACAAAGCGTTCAAAAAGATTCATCGCAAACCAGAGCTTATAAAAAAGAATAAATTATGGCAAGGGTTCTGCGAGAAAGATTCCTGGAAAAACGTGATAGATATCCACATTCCATTGGGAATCTGTCCCAACGAATGTCTGAGGATCGAGGCTAGAATGATAGGCCGATTTTAAAATAGCCTGCACATGAGATTCTTCGCTTAAGAGTTGATGAAGATTGGCTTGCGTATCTGCAAAAACCAAAAGTCGTGAACTTTCTTGAAACTGGGTAGCCTGACGGGGTTCAAAAGTAGGGAGCCCTTGGAAAGGAAATTGAGAGGAAGCTGTGGTTTCAAAAGCCCCCTTAAATTGAAGACCGTGCTGTTCATACACCAAAACTTTGTATCGTTCTTGTCCAGTGGAGCCAGAAATCTCTGAACCTAAGACATATAGTTTTCCTTGGGGTGTGTCTTGAGGAAACTGTGCATAAAAATCTGAAATTGAAGCTCCCGATAAATTTTGATCAGAATAAATGGGGAGATAAAGTTCTGAAATTTCTGGAAGTGTTTTTGTTCGAGAAGCGGCCTCTCGTTCCACAGAATGATTTGAATAAGGGGCACCAAAAGCATCCACCCTACTGGCCCCCAAAGGAAGCTCTTGAGGAGAATTTGTTTTTTGCTCATTGTAGCTGTCATTCCCGCGAAACTTGTCCCCGACTCCGATCGGGGAGCGGGAATCTAAATCTTTTTTCCCCTTTTCTTCCGTGTCCTGCAGCTCTTTTTTCTCTTCTTCTTTTTTAGTTTCCTCTGTAGACTTCACCTGTTCTTGAGTGCTTTGGGTTTGAATCTCACCCGGAACAGCAGTGCTATTAAACAGAGGAAATGATTTAAAAAGTTTTTGACGCGTTTTAGATAGAGAATGACGATTATGCTCTACCCCCTTTTCACCCGCTTCAAAGGCAAAAAGAAGCGCAATCGCCAAAAAGAATCCCAAAATAAATTGCCTAATCTTTAAAAATCGCACTTGCACACCCGTCCTTTTATACTGATAAAAATGCAAGCAAGATGCCAAGAGCAAGACTTGTCATAACTTATTGAAAGTATTAATTATTTTAGGATGACTCTGAAATCAGAAAGATGCTTTTAGCGTATATTTTACTACCGCCACCCTCTAGAATGCCCAGATATAACAACTTAACCTATTGAAATAACTAATAAATTTACACTATCAAACTTTATACACCCAAAATTGCCCTTTTGGGGCACGCTAGTGCTTTGGGCCGCGTAGCAAAGAGAAAAAAATGGAAAGAACGATGATTCCGGCAGCAAAGAGCAAGGTGTCATGATAGCCCATTACAAAAAGAGGGGCAGGGACATCGTGAGCAGAAAAATGGGGCCCAAGTCCATCATACGCTTTCACACGAAAGGTAAAAATCAGAGTTGCTAAAAAAACGCCTAACATGAGCCCCCAGGTACGCATCGTAGCCATGAACGCTGAGGCTGTCCCGAGCTGCTGTTTGGATACAGCTCCCATGAGCGCACTGTTATTCGGGGCTTGAAAAAGCCCTGACGCTAATCCCAGACATAAAAGCCTTACAATCACTTCTTGTGAGGTTGCAGTTTCTGTGAGCTGAGCAATCCACACATAAATGATCGCCGATAAAAAAAGCCCCAAAGGAGATAAAAGCCTAGAGCCCACATGATCGGAAAGCCAACCACTGATGGGCATCATGACCGCAAAGGCTGCAGAAAAGGTCATCATCGTCAGTCCCACTTTTTGAGGAGAAAAATGAAGCACTTCAGTTAAATAAAAGGGGGTTAAAAAATATAAAATAAACAAAGAAAGAAAATAAAAAAACAGCGAAAGATTTCCCCCAATAAAAAATCTGTTTTTAAAAAGAGCCCATTCAAATTTGAAAACTTCTGTGTATTTTTCATCCTCTTTTAAAAATTTTTCAGAAAGAAAAAACCCAAGTATCCCGATAGGCAAATTTACAAAGAAGATCGAACGCCATGAAAAATAATGCGTCAGAATACCTCCCATAGGAGCTCCAAGCATCAGCCCCAAAGAGACACACATGCCCATCAGTCCCATGGCTTTTCCTCGCTCAGAGGCAGGAAACGAGTCCACCAAAATGGCTGGGGCAATAGAAATAAAAATGGCCCCACTCATCCCTTGCAAGATACGGCAAAAAATAAGTTGATATACGTTTTGAGTTATGGCGCAAAAAACAGAGCTAGAGATAAAAGCTAAAATCCCAATTCGAAAGAGTTTCTTTTTGCCCCACCGATCTCCCAAAATCCCCAACGGAAGCAAAAGAAGGCCTAAGGCTAAAAGGTATCCAGTAACGACCCATTCTACTTCGGTTAAAAGAGCATTGAAGTGTCGTGCAATCGTAGGTAAAGAAACATTCACAGCGCTGGAATCAAACGTGGCCATCAGTGGTCCGAATGCCACGGCAACGAAAGAGAGCCATTTTGCAGAAAACGATTTCACAAAAGATTTACTTAAGAAGTCGTCGGTGTTCAATGAGGAGACATTTATCCATCACAACCTTCAGCCCTGCGGCCTTCGCTTTTTGGGAGGCTTGAGGATGAACCAACCCCAGCTGCATCCAAACCACTTTTGCTTTGATCCGAATGGCCTCATCTACAATTTCAGGGATAAACTCTGCTTTGCGAAAAATATCGACGATATCCACAGGAACAGGAATTTCAGAGAGCGATGAGTAGGCCTTTTCCCCCAAGATTTGATCTGTCCCAGGACGCACAGGAATAATTTTATACCCTTTGCTTTGCAAATAATGCGCAACTTCAAAGCTCGGTTTATCCGGATCGGGCGAAAGTCCAACCACAGCAATGGTTTTCGATTGTGTGAGCATCTCCTGAATGAGCTTGTCTTCGTTTTGAGTATTTGACATATTACCTCCTTAATAGCATGAAATAGGTCCATGTCTCAAGCATTTCAAAATATCCTTATCGTAAGCCACTCCAACATTGGAGATATTCTTCATAATATGGCCGTGCTGAAACCCTTAAAAAAAATGTTCCCAAACGCCTCCATAACCATTCTGACTTCTTCTATCGGGAAAACCATTCTAGAAGGAAATTCTTATATTACACAGACTTTAACTTTTGGTCGATTCGGACAACAAAAAAAACTGAAAGAACGTTTAAAACTCATTTGGCAACTTCGAAAGAAAAAATTTGATCTCGTCATTAATTTAAAAAGTGGTTCTTATTTACCCTATTTTTTAGCTCCCACCACAATTTGGGGGATTCAATCCCAAGATTTAATTTTGGAAAGCAAAAGGACAATCCATGCCATCGATCTTTATTTAAATGTTTTAAGATCCCAAGGTATTCCTATCACTCCCCAAGATCTTGATCTTAAGATTTCTTATTCTCTAGAAGACCAACAAAAAATAAATACACTTCTTAAAGATGAAGGCTATGATTTTCAAAAACCTATTGTAGTCATTGCCCCTTTTTCTGCCTGGCATGCCAAAGAGCTCTCACCTTCTGTACTAGGAGAATTGACCAAAAAGCTTACGACTATACACCAGATGCAAGTGGTAGTTATCGGAGGAAAAGCAGATCAAACTAAAATGGAAACTCTAAAATATTATAAAGACTACTTCTTAGATCTCGTTGGAAAAACAACACTCAAAGAACTAGCCGCACTCTATACCCAAACCCGACTTGCTATTGGGTGTGATAGCGGCCCTTTTCATTTGGCCACAAATATGGGCACCCCTGCATTAGGTATTTTTTCGGCTACTCCTCATTTTCGTGCCAGACCTTATTTTACACCGACACAGGTTGTTTCTTGTGATGTTAATTTAGGATGTAATCCCTGTATCCCAGGTCCCAATTTTATGGAATGCAAAGTCTGGAACCGCACCACTCCATGCATGGAAGCTATCCCCTTTAATCAGATTTACGAAAAAACAAAAGAGATTTTGAACTTTAATTAAATGGTGGACCGGAGGAGAATCGAACTCCTGCCTTCGCATTGCGAACGCGATGCTCTCCCAACTGAGCTACCGGCCCATATTGTCATTCCCACGAAGCTTGTCCCCGACTCCGATCGGGGAGTGGGAATCTATTATTTAAAGTAATATAGATTTGTTGATTTTTTATCAAATTCTATTTATGGTTACACCTTAGGGTTTTTTTTGTGTGTAACGTGTCCCTGACAAAAGTAAAAAAACAGAAAGGAAATGATTATGAAAAAACAAATCTCTCTTTTAGGTCTTGTGCTCCTATGCACATTTATGTTTGCTGCCCCCATCTCTGCAGAGCAGGACTCCGGAAAAGATGTCAGCAATCCTGCTGAAATTTCTGGACACTGGTTTGGATTTTATAAAGATACCGCCACAGATGAATTTTCCATTTATGATATTATTTTCTATCCCCAAGGAAAAAATCATGTTGTGGCCTATTGGAAACTAGTCGATGAAAATGGAGTTCCTTATAATAAGGGGGTCGTCGAAGGAGATATTACTGAAAACGGGCTTACACTTTTTGAATTAGACTCTAGCCCCATACGCTATCTCTATATTCGCGTCCTTTCATCGGGAACAACTCCAACTCTATTAGGACTCTCCCAACAAGAGGGCCCAGACAAAAAAGTATCTACCCTAGGATACTTCATGGTTTTTAAAAGCAACGAGGAGTAAGCGCTCCTTGCTATTTTGATCAATTGCATTTAAAAAACTCCCATTGATGAAAAAGATGGGAGTTTTTTTTATACTGGCCTTAAGCATCGGCATTTTAGGATGCCCCGCCTACTGTCCTCCCATTGTTTTTTCAGGCCAAGCCATTATGAAAGGCGAAATTAAAAAAGCGACGTTAACCTGGGATAGAAATCATCACATTGCATTGCTTCAAGTCCCTTCAGCCATTCAAACAGAATATGCGATTCGCTATCTTTTTGCTTTTAAAGAAGAGGACTTATCCGTAAAAAAAATAAATATTACCTCTACACTCCATGCGTTTAGTTATACAGCGGACTTAAAAGATACTGAAAAAGAGATCCATATTTCAATTATTCAACAACCTAAAAATGGAGACTCCCAATGGCCCTGTCATCATGAATTTGATGATCAAGTCATTGCTGTTCAAATCAAACCCTTAAATCCGATACGCGATAAATATTTTCCCTGTCCTTGAAAGTTTTACTGACTCACAGATTCATCAGATTCTTCTGGAGGAGCAATCTGCTCTGCATCTTCTTCGTCTCCTGCTAATTCCTTGGCTTTGGCTTCAGACTCTGCATCGCAATCCCATCCTTGGGTCGGCGACCCCTCTTTACCTTCTTTGGCCTCTTTTTTCACTTTCCCACCATGCCCCTTACAACAAGCAGCCCACGTTTCTGGATGAGGTGCATTCTGGCTACTTTTATCGCATTGTGCTGCCACCGGATTATCTTTTGTTTTTTTAGCAGGTTGGGGCAGCGACCTTTGTTTTGCAAAGGTTAAAGAAACACCAAATATTAAAAGTAAAGAAAAATATAGAATTATTTTTTTCATAGTTATTCCTCTAATTCCTCTAACTCATCCTCATCCGCTTCTTCTGCTGCGGAAGGCACTTCTTCTGTTGTGCCTGTTGCAGGCGGCTGAATTGTAGTTTCTGTTGCTGCGGGCTCAGAAACTTGAGGAGTTTCAGGTGTTGTCGCTTGATCTATGGGTTGTTCTGTAGGCGCTTGGGTCTCCATTGGAGCACCCCCTTTTTTCTTTAAAAGAGCAAAAGCTACAACGACCGCCACCAATACAATCACTAAAAAAATAATTAAACTTTTCTTTCCTTCAAACATATCGTTCTCCTTTCGACTTTTGAGAAGTATGGCGCTATTCAAAATCCTTGTCAATATAACTGTCAGGATGGTAAAAATGCTTACCTGTGACACCGTCGAATCCTCAGATACAAAAGAGCCTCCACTATTCCATCATCGATGGTGTTTTTTTCACCATTATGCTTGGCAGTGGTGAGCGTTTTTTTGTCCCCTTTGCCTTAATGTTGGGCGCAAGTTATTTTGATGTAGGACTTGTTGTTGCCCTTCCCCTGCTCTTTGGATCTTTGTCTCAACTTTTTTCAACTCACCTCATTGAAAAAGTGAACAGTCGAAAAAAAGTGGTTGTGGGAGGGGTCATTCTTCAAGCGCTCATGTTTGCCCCAATGATGCTTCTTTATTTTAGCCCCATTCATCCGGTGACCCTTTTTATTGGACTCACCATCTGTTACTGGATTTGTGGCCACATTGTGGCACCCGCTTGGAACAGCTGGATGGGGGATTTAGTCGAACTGCAATCTCGAGGAAGCTATTTTGGAAAACGCAGTCGGATTATGGAATTTTCAACCTTGATCACCTTTATGATCGCCGGATGGTTTATTCATCTTATGAAAGAGGGGCATCAAGAATACATTGGTTTTTTAACTCTGTTTGCAGTTGCTCTCATTGCACGGCTTATGTCTTTTTATTTCTTAAATAAAAAATATGAGCCTTATTTTGAAATTAAAAATGAATCCAAATTTACATTTCTTCAATTTTTAAAAAAAATGAAAACAACCAATTTTGGCCACTTTGTTTTCTTTGCGGTGCTGATGAATTTTTCATTCTATGTCTCCGCTCCTTACTTCACCCCCTATATGCTTAAAGAACTTCATTTTAGTTATTTTCAATACATGGTGATTGTGGCAGCCAGCATGACATCTCGAATCATCTTTATGTCAGCATGGGGAAAATATATTGACCAATATGGAACACGAAAAATCCTTGCTCTCTCCGCCTCCTTTTTGCCAGTCACTGTTTTATTTTGGATGTTTTCTGCAAATTTTTATTGGATTGTGGCCATTCATATTATAGCAGGATTTGTATGGTCCGGATTTGAACTTTCCTCTTTTAATTTTATTTTAGACAGCACCTCTTCTGAAAAAAGAGCCCGATGTGTAGCCTATTATAATGTCTTAAATGGTGTTTTTATTCTTTTGGGAAGTTTGCTCGGTAGCAAACTGGTCCAAATGAATCTTTTTTCTGCACCCCCTGTGTACGCTGCCTTTTTAGGATCCTTCGTTTTACGGGTTATATTCACAAGCGTTTTTCTTCCTCAACTTAAAGAAGTACGCCCCGTTGAAACGATCACCTATCGCAAGCTTTTCTTGCAAGCGCTTCTGCAACCCGTACATATTCTAAAAAATAAATAACCATTTGATTTCAAGTAGATAGCGTGATATATAAAACCTCCTTGTGAAGTTTTTAAAGACCCTTTTTTTAGTTCTTAGCCTCCTCATCTCTACTCCCTCTCTCGCAAAAAATGACAAGCTTAATTGCGACTTTGTTTCTTACTGTTTTGAGAAGCTCCCTGAAATTCATGTCACTTTAACGCCCGAGCAAATGATGGAATATGCTCAAGAAGGAGCCGTTGAAACCTTAGAGGCTTTAGATCTAAAAGAGAATGGGGATATAAAAGATATCATTCAAACCGCTCCTACCTATAAAGCTTTGTGTAATGAATTAACTCAAATCTATCAAAGCTCCTCTTTACCTGAAAAAGATTTACAAACTCTCTATGAAACTTTCTTAAGTGAATCAATTCAACTGATCGATCCCCATGCCGCATTTCACGCTCCTGCCAACTTAAAAAAATTTTTGGATCAAATGAATGGAAATTTTGAAGGATTAGGCATTCTTTATCAAGCACTCGGAGAAAACACTCATGGCCCTTTTCAAGTCACCTACATTTTTCCAAGCTCTTCTACCTTAGAACGTGGACTGCAAATCGATGATATTGTCACTCAAGTGAATGACAAAGCTTGTTTGGAACTGACAACTGCTGAATTTCAAGAAATAATTAAAGCTCATGTAGGCAGTCTTTCTTTAACGGTTCAAAGAGGCGACCAAACTCTAGAAATTTCAGGCGTCCTTAAAAAAAACCTAGCATTTCCCAGAGTCCAGTCTCAATTTATTACAAACGATGGCCTTGTTTATATGCAAATCCTTTCTTTTTCTGACACCCTCCATGCTGAAGTAGCACGAGAAATTGCTCTTTTAAAAAAAGCCCTCTCTCCTTTTGATATCCGAGGGATTCTTCTAGATTTAAGAGGCAATGGAGGAGGAGATCTAAATGCTGCCATTGAAATGGCAGATTTATTCTTAGATCAAGGCCTTGTCACCTTCACAAAAGATCGAAAGGGGAGCATCAAAGAACTCAGAGCCAAATATCCAGGAGAACTTACTTCTGCCCCACTTATTATTTTGATCAATAACAGCTCTGCCTCTGCTTCTGAAGTTTTTACAGGAGCTCTCCAAGACCATGGAAGAGCCTTGGTTGTAGGAAGCCCCTCCTATGGAAAAGCAACCGTTCAACAACTGTGGGCCTTGCCCCAAGATATAGGTACCGTACGTATTACGTTTAGTTTCTACTATCGCCCTACAGGCCAAACTCCTCAATTAAATGGCATTCTTCCAGATATTGAAATTGAGCAACCTGGATTTAAAGAATTGGTTAAAAAAATGCGCAGCCAAAACCCAGACGCTATTTTTTATGAAAAGGATTATGAGAATGCTCTTCATGCAGACCCTGTTCCACAAAATTTTGAACCCACATATCAATTCAGAGACATTGCAAAACAAAGACTGGCATCTGTTCAAATGCGGGAAGAATTTTCAGAATTTGAACAAAAAGATATTCAGCTCACCAAAGCTCGTGATCTTTTAAAACTACTCACAAACACACCTTTAGAACCCAGGCACTTTCAAAAAGCACATTACTATCCTGCTCCCTATCACAGACTTCACATCAATTGTGATTTATGGAGTGAGGCCTCCGCTAAAGAAAATGCCTTCTTAGTTGAATTTAAGTTTCGAGATAAAAGTAATGACCTCTATAAAACAGCCGGATTTATGGTTGGCCAAGAGCTCACTCTTTCTTTAGAAAAAACCCCTGTTCAAAAATATGTCGAAAAACAAGGACACGGTTCTTTTTTCTTAGACATAACGGTCTATCAAAAAACAAGAGCTACAGGTGAAATTCGCACGTACACCCATAACACCATCGTTACTTTTTAACTTAAGCCATCTAGAATAATAACAAGAAAAAGAAGCATCAGATAGACGATCGAGTAACCAAAAAGACGGCGAGCCAATAAAAGAGTTTTTTCACTGTAGAGACGAAAAGAAAACCAGACAAAAATACTTCCTAATCCCAAAGCAGATAGCACATACCATACACTCAGCGCATGAGATAAAAATAAGCTAAGTGAAATCGGCACCAATACCAGTGAGTAGTAAAAAATTTGTTTTCGTGTAGTTTCATCCCCTTTTACAAGCGTAAGCATTGGGAGAGAAACCTTTTTATAATCTTCTTTGTGATAGAGTGCCAACGCCCAAAAGTGAGGGGGGGTCCAGAAAAAAACAATAAGAAACATCATGAGAGGCTCCCAAGAGAGTGTTCCCGTCGCGGCAGCCCACGCAATGAGAGGCCCCATTGCTCCTGCCGCTCCCCCAATTACAATATTGTAAGGAGTTCTGGGTTTGAGCCAGAGCGTATAAAAAAAACTATAAAAAAGAATGGTAAAAAGCCCGAGTAAAGAAGCAAGCAAACTTCCCCACTGAAAAAGCATTCCAAGTCCAATCACTCCAATCCCAATACTAAAAGAAAGCGCAGAAAGAGGAGATATTTTTTGCAAAGGCAAAGGACGCTTTTTTGCTGTACGCTCCATTTGCGCATCAATATCTCGTTCAAAATATTGATTAAAAGAGTTGGCTGAGCCTCCGACTAAAAAAATGGCAAGGACCAAAATCCAAGGCGTCCGTAAACTCCCTTCTAAAACCAAGGCAGCTAAACCTGTGATGGCAAACAAAAGACTAATTCTAGGTTTTGTCAGTTCAAGATAGGCGCACATGGCGTACCTTATAGTGTATGACAACCGCCATGGCAAGGATCATCGTTGCTACACCTAAGTGGGCCACACGAACTACACTGGGTAAACCGGCTAACACATTGGTTACGCCTAAAAGAATTTGAAATAATACCATTCCTAAGAGAGCCGCTAAGGCATTTTGGAACTGAGGCGTTGAAATGGTTTTCTTCGCCACAATATAAGAAATCCCTATCCATACAAAAAGGAGATAGGCAATCAGTCTATGAAAAAAATGGATGGCCACAAGTTCTGAGGAAAGAGGAGGAATCCACTCTCCTAAACAGGTAGGAAAATCAGGACAGGCTAATCCCGCATGAGAAGCCCCTACATAGCCTCCCAAAACAATTTGGATAAAAACCAAATCTCTCCATGCTGCCAAACTAAACTGCCATCTTGAAAAACCAGCTCGAGTTTGCCACGCTAGCCCATCATACCCAATCCCACTCAACTCAAAAAACATCGTCATCAGAAGAATGAGGAAAAGAAGTGCGACCCCCAAATGGAGAGCCACCAGCCAAGGCTGCAATAAAAACTTAACCACAATGGCCCCTAAGACGACTTGTAACACCAACAAAAATAAGGTTGTTACAGATAAACGACCAAGCCGAGCACGATATTCTTTATTTTTTAAAATGGTGACACAAATACCAATTGTTAAAAACCCCACACAAGAAGCAATAAGCCTGTGTCCCCATTCTAGAAGAATAGGGAGTTCAAAGGGGGGGATAAGTCTCCCATGGCAGAGTGGCCAATCAGGACAGGCGAGCCCTGCGCCCTGAGTTCGAACAATGGCTCCCCAGATGAAAAGGACAAACGTCAAAAAAACATCTAATGCTAAAAATTTCTTCATAAAAGATCCTTCGCTCTGTTCAGGATGACCTTATTTTAAAGACTCCACATAGTGAACAAGGGCCCAACGCTCTTTTTCACCTAAGTCTGAAAAAGAATGGGGATCCCCGCCAGGAACATTTCTAACAATTGCTTCATAAACTTTTTGTGACGTCTCTGATTTAAAGCTTTTTCCTAGGCTATGGCAGGCCGTACAATGAACTTTAAAAAGTTCCTGGCCCCGCTTTACAAGTTCTGGAGTCGTATGACTAAAATTTTTAGACAGATGAGATCCCCCGGTCAATCCCCCGATCAAGTCGGAGGAGGAGGATGACACCTTCGGGATGGCAGAACTTCGCACAGGAGTTCTCAAAAATAGATCACTTCCTGTAAGTCCAATAAAAATAGCTAAAAATACAAAGGCCGAAACAAAAACAACCTGATTCAATCGATTGTCATATTTTAAGTGCATGAAATAGAGACAGACCAGCGTTCCCTTCACCGTTGCAACACCCATCGCCACCACAATATTTAGGATTCCAAAATTATAGTAAGAAACTGAAACCGTGAGTACCGTTAAAACTAAAAGTGCGACCCAAACCAAAAGATAGGTTGTTTCATGCCCTTCTATATATTTTAAAAATCTTCTCATTTTCTCACCCAATTAAATAAAGTAACGGAAAAAGATAAATCCAAATTAAATCGACCAAGTGCCAATAAAGCCCTGTAAGCTCTACCGGCGTAAAATACTCAGAACTAAATTCGCCCCTCACGGCTCGAATCAAAACCCAAAGAATAAGCCCCATCCCAACTAAAACGTGAATCCCATGAAGCCCGGTCATCATAAAATAAAGAGAGAAAAATAAAGGAGCTTTAGGATCTGTCATCTCGGCAAAAGAAAAATGAACGCCAGGCAAAAGCCCCTCATGAATTTTATGCGTATATTCAAAATATTTCACAACCATAAAGGTTAGGCCACATAAAAAAGTAATGAGTAAAAGCACGGCCGCTTTTTTGCTTTCATTGTGTTGGGCACGGCTCACCGCCATCGCCATCGTCAAACTACTACAAATGAGAACCACGGTATTGAGCGCCCCCATCGTGCGATTTAAATGGTGGCTGGCTTCATGAAAGACTTCGGGATATAAACCGCGAAACATAATATAAATGACAAAAAGTCCACCAAAGAGCAAAATTTCTGTCACCAAAAAAAGCCATAATCCTAACTTTGAAGATTCAAAGGCCTGCTCGGCACTTTCAAAATGTTCTGCGACGATGTGTTTTATCATTTTAAGATCCCATACTGATACGGCCCTTCAGTAATCGTAGGGATTTTATCAAAATTATGTGTGGTCGGAGGAGAAGAAATCTGCCATTCCAAAGTTTTTGCATTCCAAGGATTATTACTGGCTTTTGCTCCTTTAAATAAAGACCAAATAAAATAGACAGCCATGATTAAAAATCCCGCGCCAATGAGCCAAGAGCCTACCGTTGAAATCATATTCCACGTAGTAAACTCAGCTCCATAATCATGATACCGCCGTGGCATTCCCATTTTTCCTAACCAAAATTGGGGTAAAAAGGTGACATTAAATCCTAAAAA
>JACPSU010000063.1 GCA_016193105.1 Deltaproteobacteria bacterium
CTATTAAGCAAATGATCGAAGATGTGGGGCTCAGATTTATTTCCCAAACCAGCGATGACTCTACGCTAACCAAAGCCAATAACGGTTCTTTCCAAATCACCCTTGGCATTCCTCGCTGCATAGACGAAAAATAAATTTATTTATTTTTTTTAGTAAGCTCTTTCAAAGGTCCAAAGCGGATTTCGGCATCGATGTCTTTAAGCTTATCGACCAAAATGGCAGCCTTGGCTTCATTTAAATGACTCACAAGCAGATGCCCCTCGTGAAGCTGTCTTTTGATCGAATCTAAATCTAACTCTACCCCACTTTCGCTGAGCACCTGATAAACCAATTCTCGATCTTGCTCATGATCTAAATCTTCAATCAAAAGCGCATAGGGAGAATCAAGCTCACTTTCATTCTCCTCTTGGGCATCTAACTCTTTGGCAAAGTCTTGAAGCTCTTCTAGCGGATTTTCATCTTCTTTTTTTTTCATTTATTTCCACAACATTTTTTATATTTTTTTCCACTTCCACACGGACAAGGATCATTACGTCCCACTTTTTCTTGAACGCGTGTCTGAGGTTTTTTGGGTTCTGCTTTATCGGCTCCTAAATTTCCATGAATAAATGATAACTCTTGTTGCTGTCGCTGCCGGATTTCTAAAACTTCTTCTTGAGAAAGCCCTTGGGCTCTAAAAATTTTAGAAAGGCTATTGGCTTTGATTTGAAAGGTCATCTCCTTAAACATCCCAAACGCTTCTTTTTTATATTCTAAAATAGGATCTTTTTGGGCATAGGCTCGAAGATTAATCCCTTCGCGCAAATGGTCAATTCCAAGCAAATGATCTTTCCAAAGATAATCCATGGTTTCAAGAAGTAGAATTTTTTCGACGTGGCGCATGAATTCTGGAGAATATTTCTGCTCTTTCTGGGCATAAAAATCCTTGGCTTTTTCTTCGATAAAACTCACTAGCTCTTCTTTTTTAGTTGAAGGTTTTTGGCCTGTAATCACATTCAGCTTAAATCCAAACTGTTGATAAAAAACATCTTCAAGGCCTTTCCAATCAAACTCATCTTCAGGAATTTTTTCTTCTCCCACAAAAGAAAGAGCCATGTTTTCACTGACCTCATGCATCATATCGGCCATCGTTTCTTGAAGATCTTCACCTTGAATAATCTGGCGACGCATCCCATAGATCACTTCCCGCTGCAGATTCATGACGTTATCAAAATCTAGCAGATGTTTTCTGATTTCAAAGTTATGTCCCTCTACTCTCTTTTGTGCATTTTCAACAGCCTTAGAAATCCAACGATGCTCAATGGGCTCATTTTCTTCCATGCCAAGCGTTGTCATCACTTTTGAAATTCTCTCCGATCCAAAAATGCGCATTAAATCATCTTCCAACGACAAATAAAATCTGGAAGCCCCCGGATCTCCTTGACGTCCCGAACGACCGCGAAGCTGATTATCAATCCGCCTACTCTCATGACGCTCTGTTCCTAAAATATGAAGCCCCCCAGCCTGAGCAACCCCCGGCCCAAGGACAATATCGGTTCCTCGTCCGGCCATGTTCGTAGCAATCGTTACGGCTCCAGGCTGTCCCGCTTGAGCGATAATTTCCGCTTCTTGTTCGTGGTGCTTGGCATTTAAAACATGGTGGGCAACCCCCTGGCGCTTGAGCATTTGAGATAACACTTCTGATTTTTCGATAGAAATTGTTCCAACGAGGACTGGAATCTTTTTTTCATAGAGTGCCTTAATCTCATCAATCACCGCATGAAATTTGCCTTTTTCAGTTTTATAAATGACATCTGCATGATCCGTTCGAATCATCGGTTTATTCGTCGGAATCACAGCAACATCTAAGTTATAAATCTTTTTAAATTCGACCGCTTCTGTATCTGCCGTCCCTGTCATCCCAGCTAGCTTTTTATACATCCTAAAATAATTTTGAAAGGTGACCGTCGCTAATGTTTGGTTTTCATTGGCAATATGCACCCCTTCTTTGGCTTCCAGCGCTTGATGAAGCCCATCGCTATAGCGACGGCCCGGCATGAGTCGTCCTGTAAACTCATCAACGATGAGGACTTCTCCCTCTTTCACCACATAATCGACATCCACTTTAAAAAGCACATGGGCCCTGAGAGCTTGGTTCACATGATGCACAAACTCAATATGTCTGGGATCATAGAGATTTTCTACGCCAAGCCGTTTTTCTACTTTCGCCACCCCTTCGTCTGTCAGTGCTGCTGATTTACTTTTTTCATCAATTGTATAATCTGTTTTGGCGGATAAGCCTGGAATAATCATATTAATTTTATAGTATTTATCTGTCGATTCTTCTGAAGGCCCCGAAATAATGAGGGGGGTTCTGGCTTCATCAATAAGAATAGAATCCACTTCATCCACGATGCAAAAATTAAGCTCTCGCTGAGCCAAATCTTCGATCCGAAATTTCATATTATCTCTCAGATAATCAAATCCAAACTCATTATTCGTCCCATAGGTGATATCGCTTCGGTATGCTTTTTGTCGTTCTGGATCTGTCAGCCCATGGACAATCACACCGACGGAGAGTCCCAAGAGATTATAGATAGGCCCCATCCAGTTTGCATCCCGGTTTGCCAAATAGTCATTGACCGTAATGACATGAACCCCCTTTCCTTCTAAAGCATTTAAATAGACAGGAAGAGTGGCTACGAGTGTTTTTCCTTCCCCCGTTTTCATCTCTGCAATTTTTCCCTCATGAAGGACAATGCCTCCAATAAGCTGTGTATCAAAATGACGCTGTTTGAGTGTCCGAACGGCCGCTTCACGCACCGCTGCAAAAGCTTCGGGCAACAGAGAATCCAAGCTTTCCCCTTTAGCCAAACGATTTCTAAACTCAGTAGTTTTTCCTTGAAGCTCTTCGTTAGAAAGAGGCTTTAAAGAAGGTTCGAAAGAATTAATTTTTTGGACAATGGGCTGAATTTTTTTGATATATCGCTCATTGGCAGTCCCAAAGATTTTTTTTGCTATTAGTTGAAACATATTTTTACACTATATTTTAAAACACAATAATTGTAAAATGAATCACTATGAAAAGCTTGGCCACAACCATCGTCAAAAAACTTGTTCAAAAAGGCCATAAGGCTTATTTTGCTGGCGGCTCAGTACGAGATTTACTCATGGGACAAGACTCTGCAGACATTGATATTGCAACCTCTGCAAAGCCCGATGAAATTTTAGCTCTTTTCACTAAGACATTTGAAAAAGGGAAAGCCTTTGGTGTGGTCTCTGTTCTTCTTGAAGGTCAGGAATTTGAAGTCGCTACATTCCGAAAAGAAGGAAAATATTCCGATGGACGCCACCCGGACTCTGTTACATGGACTGACGACAAACAAGATGCCCTAAGACGAGATTTCACAATTAACGGCATGTTTTATGATCCGCTCACTCAAAAAGTCATCGATTACGTCGGTGGACAAGAAGACTTAAAAAAGAAAATTATCCGTACCATTGGGTCCCCCGAACATCGGTTCGATGAAGACAAACTTCGAATGATGCGGGCGGTACGCTTTTCAGCTCGGTTTAGTTACCCCATGGAAGAAAATACCAAACAAGCCATTGTTAAAATGGCTTCCTCTATTACAGAAGTAAGTCCCGAGCGGATCCGAGAAGAGCTTTTAAAAATTTTAACCCAAGCCCATCCTCATCAAGGGGTTGATCTCTTATCCCAACTTGGACTTCTAAAAGTGATTCTTCCAGAAATAGAAATGATGAAAGGGGTCGAACAACCTCCCCAGTTTCATCCCGAGGGAGATGTCTATATCCATACTCTCTTAGTGCTCCAGCATCTTAAAAACCCTAATCCAGGCTTGGCCATGTCCGCCCTCCTCCACGATGTTGGGAAACCCCCTACGTTTGTCGTGAAAGAGCGTATTCGCTTTGATGGACATGTGGAAGTGGGGGCCGAAATGGCGCAAAAGATTTGTCGAAGACTCCGGTTTTCAAACAAAGAAACAGAGCATATCTGCAAGCTCATTTTAGATCACCTGAAATTCATGCATGTCAAACAAATGAGAAAAAGCACCCTCAAGCGCTTTTTATCTCAAGAGCGTTTTGAAGATCACCTAGATCTTCACAAAGCAGATTGCTTGGGGTGCCATGGGCTTTTAGAAAACTATGAGTTTTGCAAAACCAAATTAGAAGAACTCAAAAAAGAGCCCATTCCTAAAAAACCGTTGCTCTCAGGACACGATCTCATTCGATTGGGATTTAAACCCGGGCCTCTCTTTGAAAAAATTCTCACAGCCATCGAGACAGCTCGTTTAGAGGGAGAAATTAAAACTAAGAACGAAGGATTAAAATTGGCGAAACACAAATTTTTGTCTTCGGTTCAAAAGAAAAATCTTAAGCATCAAGACAAAAAGAAGCGGCCAGGAAAGAAAAAATAAAGACATCCCTGAAGAAGAGGTAAAGTCGTCATTGTCCGCATAAAGTTCTGAAATCATCCCACAGCCCATACCTGCTTGCCCACCTTTTTGAGCCACAGATCCCCACGAAGGAGGGGCCGAAGAAGCCTCATATGGAGGAATATTGGTATCAGGCGTCGTACTGGAAGCAACCGTCACTGCATCTTCAGGCTCCACACTTCCTCTTCCAATGTATCCTTGTAGAGAAGCATTGGAAACGGATGTATCCATAATAATTTTTTTCACTTGAAGATGCATGAGTTCTGGCTGTTGAGAAAGCATCATGGCTGCTACCCCAGCAACATAGGGGGTCGCCATAGAGGTTCCACTTAGGTAGCCATATTTTTGGTGTGGAAGTGTACTATAGATAGAAACTCCAGGAGCTCCCACATGTACGGAGATAGGACCATAATTTGAAAACCAAGCTAAATTCGTAGAGCTATCTAGCGCTGCCACTGTAATCATATTGGGAATCAAATAAGAAGGGGGGTAAGATGTATATTGATCCACATCAATAGAGCTATTTCCAGCCGCCACCACAAACACGCGGTTAGCATTGTAACTTGCCACGATGGCATCGCTCAAGGCTTGAGAATAACCCCCTCCACCCCAGCTGTTATTTAAAACTTTGGCTCCATTTTTAATGGCATAATCAATGGCTCGAATGGCATCCCCGGTAGATCCATAGCCATCTTTAGACAAAAATTTAAGCGCCATAATTTTAATGACGGGATTTAGAGAATCTTGAAGGCTAAGCACAATGCCAGAGACATGCGTTCCGTGATAATGATCATCATAGGGATCGCTATCATTATTCACAAAATCGTAGCCATTGATATCATCTACATATCCATTCCCATCATCATCTTTTCC
Organism: Deltaproteobacteria bacterium; assembly: GCA_016193105.1. Taxonomy (GTDB): domain Bacteria; phylum Bdellovibrionota; class JACOXK01; order 2-02-FULL-40-11; family 2-02-FULL-40-11; genus JACPST01. The sequence goes on from JACPSU010000063.1 coordinate 5,310, forward strand.
ATTACCTGGAATTTCTCCTGTATTCACCCACATGTAAGGAGCAATGGCTTTATGCGTATAATCCACACCGGTATCAATGACGGCCACCGTCACACTCTGGCCACCTGAGGCCAAAGCTTGACCACTTTGCGTCCCTCCTGAAGATGCCGAAGATTGAACGGCCGCTTCTTGATAATCCATCGCTTCTGTGGAGGCCCCCACATGGAACAAGTAATTAGGCTCTACATATTCAACCTCGTCCAACTTTTTAATTTCTTCGATCATATGCTCTAAGGTCTCTCCCTCAGGAATTTGCACATGATGAATATTGGCCCACGCATACGAATTTAAAACTTTGACCTCTTTTTCTTCTTCCAAAGTATTTTTGAGGTGATGAAAACTAATGATATCGGCTAAAACTTTTAAAATATCTTCTTCCCCAGATTGAGATTGAGCCTTAAACTTAATGATGAGCTCGCCTTCTTGCCGAAGAATTTCTTCGGCGCAAACAAAACTCCCTGAAACTAAAGTTACAAAACTAACTAGGACTAAAGAAATAATAGTCTTCATACATTCTCCACCGACGTTCCACGTGTATTAAACAGTTATGTTAAAAGCCTATCGAACCTCAAATTCTACACTTTGCGGCATAGGCAAAGAACTAGGATCCGAGACTACCCTTGTAATCTCCAAACGATAGGCCCCTCGATCCACAGGTTCAAAA
>JACPSU010000079.1 GCA_016193105.1 Deltaproteobacteria bacterium
AGAAACCCCTCGCTACGATGAAGATATTTTTCCCACGTTAGAACTTTTTGGCAGAGTAGGTCTTTTAAAACGATGGGATGCTGCCGTACGCCTTGCCTCTCCTTATCCGCTCATATCCTCCCCTACCACGATCATGCTTGATAACCGAATCCAGCTCTCGGAAGGAAACCTTACTTCCCCAGATATTTCGGGAGGGCTTTCTTTGGGATATAGCCACTTAACAACAGACGTTCCTAATGTATTTGCTGGGCATGAAAAACGAAAATATCGTCTTTATTTTGCAGATTTTCCACTGGCTGTGAGTTATAGCTTTTCAAAATTTTTCACCCTCTATGGAGGAGGTATGGTCTCCTGGTATAATTTTTCTGGAAACCAAAATAATGGCGAAAATAAAGAGGGAGACACGTATAGCCTCAGTACTTTCCTTGGAACTTCCTTATCTTTGTGGCGAATAGAACTCATGCCAGAAATTGCCCTTTCAACGGTCCGAAAAGAAACCGATCCCAACAAAGGGACTACCAAAGTTTTCTTCTTTCCAGGTTTAGCCCTCGCATTTAACTTTTAGCTTCTTCAGCCGATAAGAACAGTAGGAAGGCAAAAGTAGCACGTTGGCTCTAAAAGACAGCAGTAAACCTTCTAAAAGTTTGAGCGTCTAAATAAATGAAGGCTAAGAGGATTAAGTAGGTCGTTCAACAACCTACTGGCTATTTTGCTTGTGCAAGGTATAATTAATAAATAAGGTATTAAAAAGTGTTGTGATATGAAGCTATCTCAAAAACAAAAAAAGACCATTCTTTTCATAGTCTTATCCGTGCTTTTGCACTTAGGCCTCTTTGGGATGCCCTGGCCTAATTTTAAGCTCAAAGTGAAAGCCCCTTTGGTCGTAGAAAGAATCATCTTAGATAAAGAAGATAAAAAACAGGTGGTGGATGCAACAGAACCCCCTCAAGACCAAACCCCACCTAAAGAATCTGAGTATTTAAGCAAATATAACCAATCTGTGGAGGAAGAAACAAAAGCAGTCAAAGTTGGAAAAACCCAAAACTCTGCTCCTTCCGCTCCTGCTCCAGCTAAAAAACAACTCTCAATGGCTGATTTGGGACTCAAGCCTCAAGTGCTTTCAAAACCTAGAAAACCTTCGGCTGTCAGTCCCTCTTCCACGACGGATGATTATCTTCCTAACACCCAAGAAGGGGCCCAGACCGCCTTAAACACGCGCGAGTTTCAATTTTACTCTTATTTTGAACGCATTAAAGATCGGCTACGCATGTATTGGGAGCCTGAGCTTCAAGGCCGTGTAGATAAAATTTATGCTAAGGGGAAAAATTTAGGAGAACAAGATCTCATTACTAAACTCAACATTACTCTTTCTAAACAAGGCGAGCTTTCCAAAATCCAAATTGTCCGAAATTCAGGCATTGAAGATGTAGATGAAGCCGCTTTGAAAGCCTTTGAAAAAGCAGCTCCTTTTCCAAACCCTCCGTCGGGGATGATTGAAAAAGATGGCACGGTTCGCCTCACCTGGAGCTTTGTGGTTGAAACCAAAGGGATGTCTAATATCTTTGTCTTCTTATCGAGACGCTAACACTTATTTGGCCATACACCGAGCTCTGTAGGGATAATGTCGAGGGCTAGGAAAAGTCATGAGACCATCAGAAGCTTGCATATTGTGGGCTTTATTGGCATCATTTTCCACAAGTGTTGATGACCAATAAAATCCATAGTTCATTCGTAATACTTCCCGAAAACCATTTGCTTCCCCTTTTTGCAAATCTTCTTTTGAAGGAAGCACTCCTCCCTTTTTATTACAAAAATCTATAGCATCTTGGTGTTTATAAGCTGCTGTACTGTTGTCCCCATTCCATATCATCCCCTCTGGCCCTTTCCACGCCTCAGTAAAGTTGTCTCGATTCACCCGTTCGTAAACAGCTCCTTTTGATGTTTTGCATTTTGAACCTACAGTGGCTCTCAGAGCTGCGGATAAATCACTGCAGGGCAAAACAATTGCTTTTTGAAGTGCTTCAAGTTGGGCAACTCTATTTTCAAGATTTTGAAGTCTCAATTCCACATTGGCCTGGGCATAAATAAATCCACATAGAAAAAAATTCATTCCCAAAACTACAAAAAAAGCAGATATCTTTTTTACCATACTCCCCCCTTTTTTAGGTCAGTGTACCTAAATTAAATTATAAAATAAATTACAATAGTTAGAACAGCCATATAATAAAGAACGCTTCCAATCACTGTTACCAAAAGGCCCGAGCGGCTTAAGATCTTCATCGCAAGGTCTACGGAGAAGTGATAGACGGCCATCAGTATCCCCCCAAAAGCAAAAGGCATCAGAACAAACACTGAAAGATTGGCCATGTTTTTTTGATTGAGTGTCACCCCTAAGACTTCTGAAGAGTACAAAAAATCTCTCCACAAATGGTATCCACCCCATGCCACCATAACAACAGCAACACTTAGAATAAAACCCAATGAAATTAAGGTGATAAGCTTATTTTTAACCATAACAAAAAACGTCCCACTTGTTTTTATTATACCATGCAGCATCTCATTGACAATAGTAGGCAAAATCCCTATATATATTTCACTATGTCAAACCAATTTAAAACAACCATTCTACTTACGTTACTTTCCGTTCTTTTCATCTATATCGGTCAACTTTTAGGAGGCCACTCCGGCATGATCATCGCCTTTGTCTTTGCCGCCGTCATGAATGTGGGCTCTTATTGGTTCTCAGATAAAATTGTACTCGCGCTCTATCGCGCAAAACCTTTGGAAGAAGAGCATGAAATTTATGGGCTGGTTCGAGAGATTGCTCAAAGAGCCAGAATGCCCTTTCCTCGTCTCTATCGAATCCCTTCTTATGCTCCCAATGCCTTTGCCACCGGAAGAAATCCTGCTCATGGCGTGGTGGTAGTTTCTGATGGCCTTCTTCGTATTTTAAACAAAGAAGAATTAAAAGGGGTTTTAGCACATGAAATGAGCCACATTAAAAACAGAGATACTTTAATCAGCGCCATCGCAGCCACCATTGCAAGCTGCATTGTCATGCTGGCCAGCATGGCGAGATGGGCCGCTATTTTTGGAGGGATGGGGGGTAGGCGTGACGATGATCGCCATGGTGGAGCCTTAGGATTTTTATTTATGGCCATTTTAGCTCCTCTGGCAGCTTCTCTCATTCAAATGGCAATTTCTAGATCTCGCGAATTTCAAGCCGATGCCAATGGAGCTCAATTTGCTGGAGGTGCATCTGGACTCATGTCAGCCCTTCGAAAGATTGATGCGGCAGCACACCAAATGCCTTTGGAAGGAGCCACTCCTGCCACAGCCCATCTTTTTATTATTAATCCCTTAACGGGGGGTTCTTTTTTACAACTTTTTAGCACCCACCCTCCCATCGAACAGCGCATTGAACGCCTTAAAAACTTCAGGGCCTATGTCTAATCAAGAAGATAAAATTTCTCCTAAAACTCCCCCAAAAATTGAACGAGCGATTGATTTTTCTACGTTTGTTTTTTCACTGGGCTCTGCAGCCCTCATTAACTTAGGAATTGCCCCTAATCCTTTAAATAACAAAACAGAAAAAAATCTAGAAGAGGCCAAACAAAATATTGATTTACTGGCGATCTTACAAGACAAAACAAAAGGAAATTTAACTCCAGATGAAGAAAAATTAATGAGTAATCTTTTGCATTCTCTTCGAATGCACTTTATTGAGGAAAATAAAAAATCATGAAAAAATTTGCTCTTATTTCTCTTGTATTTGTGATGGGGGCTCTTGCCTCTTTTGTCTACCTCTACCAAAAAGACAAACTCAGTCCTTTGATTGCCAAATCTCCCGTGTGGACTGAAAATAGTCCTTCCATCCCTCCTTCGCAGGGTGTTTCAGATATCCAAATTTTTGTTAAAATTGCAGAAAAATTAAATCCCACCGTCGTCAACATTAACACCTCTCAAACTGTTAAGACAGCTTCTCCTTTTGAAGGATTTGAAAATGATGAATTTTTTAGACGTTTTTTTGATGATTTTTTTGGACGACAAATGCCCAAACATCCCAAAAACTTTAAGCAACAAAGTTTAGGATCTGGTTTTATTATTAGCAAAGAGGGCTATATCATCACCAATAACCACGTCATTGAAAAAGCTGATGAAATCAAAGTAAAACTCACGGAAGCTGATAAAAAAAGTTATGATGCCAAAGTCATTGGAAGTGACAAGCGTACAGACCTTGCGCTCATTAAAATTGATCCTAAAGGGATTGATTTACCTGTAGCCCCCTTAGGAGATTCTGAAAAAATTCGCGTGGGAGAATGGGTTGTAGCCATTGGCCATCCTTTTGGATATGGACACACCGTTTCAAATGGAATCGTAAGTGCCAAAGAAAGACTTTTTGGAGAAGGGACTACCCATCCCTACAATGATTTTATTCAAACAAATGCTTCTATTAACCTCGGAAATAGCGGTGGCCCCCTCATCAATATTCAAGGGGAAGTTATTGGGGTTAATGTTGCCACAGATGCTCGTGCCCAAGGAATTATTGGGTTTGCTATTCCTATTAATGTTGCCAAAAATATTATTCCT
>JACPSU010000032.1:0-872 GCA_016193105.1 Deltaproteobacteria bacterium
TGATGCTTTTGATGATAACAGCCATGGAACGCACGTGGCAGGCATTATTGCTGGTGTGAGTTCTGGAGATACGACCAGCAATTTTAAACTTGTCCCTTTGAAATTTTTGGATTCCGAGGGTTCTGGAACAACGCTCGATGCGATTTCTGCCATTTCCTATGGATTACAAATGGGAGTGAAGGTGTTCAACAATAGCTGGGGAGGAGGAGGTTTTTCCATGGCCCTCCACGATGTGATCACCCAAACGTATAACAAGGGGGTGCTCATGGTGGCAGCGGCGGGCAATGAAAGCCAAGATGTGGAAGAATCTCCTACTTACCCAGCTAGCTTCGAACATCCCAATCTTGTCTCTGTGGCTGCGACAACCAGCCTCGGAGGTTTAGCCTGGTTTTCAAATTATGGAAAAGTGAGTGTGGATTTGGGAGCCCCTGGTGTTTCAATTTACAGTACGTTACCCGATGCTGATGATGGATCAAAACCGATCGCTCTCGGTGTTTCAAATTAAAAAGATCATGATGGAAACAGTGACCGCTGCAAGTTCTCTTGCGGGGATCACCGTGTCTGGTGGAATTGTGAATATGACGCAAGCTCTTGAAACCAGCAAACTGGCTCAGGCGGATGGTGAGATTCCTCCTTACGATCCAAGTTTCTTAAGCCTTTTGTCACCTGAAGAAATCCAAAAAGAAGTGAGTATGGGGCCCGCTGGCTGTGGTTTAATTGATATCTCTGGCCCTACGAACTGGGATGGCGGAAGTACGATTTCTTTGATCCTTGTAATCTTCGTGCTGGCCCTCATTCAGCTTCCTGCGCGGCTGCAAATCCAATTGTCTAAGCTCTAAACAGGTGTGTTGAAGGCTTTCTATCATGAGAAT
>JACPSU010000032.1:913-4687 GCA_016193105.1 Deltaproteobacteria bacterium
AAAATCACATTAAAATTGGATGAGTTTGGCTTTGAGTTTTTAGCCCTTTAATCTTCCTTTAATTTGGTACATCCTTTGCACTTTTCTAGCCTAAAGGGAGGACGCAATGAAAAAGTTTTTATCTTTTGTTTTAGTATTAGGAGTATTCATGAGTGCTCAGGTATTTGCACAAGGGGAAGCACAAACACAAAAAAATATTTATCTCTATAGCGGGACAGTAAGCTTGCCTAATGGAAAAACCTATGAAGCTAAATTTACTATCGATGAATTTGGAAAGATGAAAGTGAAGCTTTTTGATGCCGAAGGGCGCGAATATAAAACCTATGATACTAGGAGTGGTGGAGAATTTGATCCGGCCTCTCTTTCTACGATTTTTGATATTGAGAATAGATTTGGGTTTGGATTTGTCAAAAGAGAGGGTCAGTGGAAAGCTGTCGTTTTTCAACTGGTTGCCGATGAAGAAGGGGGACTTCAGCCCAAGCTTCATAATGTGATTTCACTTCGAGATGAAAAACGGGTCAATTTGGTTAAATTTTCAGGCCAAGATCACAGGGGCAGAAGAATTGAATCTTACTTTAATCCTTGCGATGGCCAATTTGTGTTAACGCGGGAAGGGCAGAATTTAATGGGTCCTTCCTATGTTATTTCTGGCAATAATTTTCATAAGCTAGTTCCTCAAGATAAAACGCAGCCCAATGTGTATACCTATATGGTGCATTGGCGTGATGAGCAGCGAGATACCAATGGTAAAACACGTGTCGGTATGAATTGGGAATCTACAAACCCCACAAAAATAGTAGTCGGTTTGCCTAAGGATGATCGGTTTATCAACCCCATGGATCCCAGAGGCGTAGAGAATGTAGACTCCATTACCTTAAGAGCCGAAGGAACGGTAAATTTCTTAGACTGCCTCAATCAAAAATATCCAGATATAAAAGATCGGGTGACTGCCGGAAGAACAGAAGTTAGTGAACAGTCCGATTGTAGTGATCAGAATACGCGGGAAAAACTACAAGAGGCATTGAATGAAGCTTTTGGAAGAATGGATCAAGGGATAGTTTCTGCTCGTGACTTAGATGATTTCTAAGATTTTTGATATAGTTGACTTCCGTCGGTTTCGAGGTATCATTTAAGTAAGCTTTTTGTGGTACGTGTGTGGTTTAAAAGCGAAACGTAAATAACTCTTTTTTATTAAAGAAATCAATAAGATGCAGAGGTATTTTTTATCTTTTTTCGTCTTTTTGGGCATGGCCTGGATGGTGGGGTGTGCCCAGGAAGAAATGAATTCTACGATGTCACTCCAGCCTGAAAATGCTGTTGAAGAAGTCGAAGAAGACGAAGTATTACAAGCCCAACAAGAAAATCCTCGTTTAAGCCTCTACAAAGATAGTGTTTATAGCACGCTCTATCATGCAGATTTGGGAGAGCTGCTTTTGGCAGCCGATACCTCCATTCACTGGGAAGTTCAGGGGGGGCGCTATCACATGTATGAAGAAGAGCTTTCTTTTTTTAAAGAACTTCGACCGATGCAGCGCACGATCCTTTTTTTAGAAAAAACAAAGTATGATATTTTTGTTACGTTCAATAGAGGGGGGCAAGGTCAAGAAACCAATCATATTGAATTAGATTTTTCTGGGATTTCACAAGCTTCTCTTAAAACGGAACTTGAAATTGACAAACTTTCTCCTTTACCTGGGGAGGTGATGAAGATTCATGCCAAAATAGATTCTCTAGAACATTTTACTTCTCGTTGGGAAATCAAAAGACTTCAAAAGGTAAAATGTCATTCTTTAGAAGATATTTTGCCCGAAGCGATGCAAAATGAACTTGCTACCATCAGTGAGGTTTGTGATCGCTCCTATGAAGAAGTGTTGGTCGAAGGCAAAGACTATCTTTTAGAGCAGAAGGCATCGAGCGTAGAAGGGGAAATTATTTTTAAACATCCAGGTACCTATGCCATTTATTTCTATGGATACGACACTCAGGGTCAACTTCTTTCCAAATCTTTTCGAAAAATTGTATTAGAAGGAGTGAAAATATCCCATCGGTAAGTTCTAGAGGAGAAACATGAGAAAAAGGTGCATCAGAAGTTGTATGATCCTCTTGCTTGTGCTTTTTTCTTTTTCAGGAGTGTATGCGCAGTATGCACCTCCTGTCTCCTCTTTCCATGCAGCTTTAGTATTGGAAGATGAACGATTAACCCGAGATAAAAATTATTTTTTAATCTGGAAAATGTATGCGCGAGCGCTCTCCCATCCGGAATATAAACTGGATGAAAACGTGGCAGAGGTTTTGCCAGGTCAATATGAGAATGCTCGCACAGCTATTTTAAAGAGGATGAGAGAGTTGGCTGGGCAAGAAGAAGTTTCAAGTCGCGTTACTCCTGAGGCCGAAGCCTTTTTAAAAGAAGTTCAGCAGGGGACCATAGGCAACGAGGCCGCTTTAGAAAGAGGAAGACCCTATTTACCTTTAGCCGAGGGATTTCCTATTTTTGATCTTTTGGGAGATCGTTATTTAGAATCTGGGGGATGTGAGAAAGCTGTTTCGGTATGGGAGGAGGCTAAGGAAATTTCTTTGGGCTATGGAGCGTTCACTCCCAAAAAGAAGATCTCTTATCTTACAAAACTAGGACATTGCTATAAAGAGCTGGGATGGAAAGATAAATTAGAATCTCTCTTTTCTGAGTTTCCAAATTTAACACAAGAAGAAGGACAAGAAGTTCTTGAAAACTGGGACAGTGTTCAAAAAGCTTTAGAGGGACTTCATCGCTATGTCCAAGACTGTCCGCCCCAAGTCCCCTCCTCTTTGGCGTCTGTTCCAGCTGAGAGTGAGGAATCTTTTTTTATTCGAAAAGAAAGTTTTCTAGAGCCAGATGGGGAGTTCTATGATCAAGAGCAACTCTGTTTTGATGAAAACCCAAAATGGTGTTTTGAAACTACAAAATTATTTTTTGTATCCAAGCCTTTTATTTACCGAGGCCGTGTGTATAGTGTGGTCAAGGAGAAGGGCGGAGCTCTTTATCTACAAGTTTTAGATCGAAAAACAGGACAGCTTTTAACCCAGCGCTATTTGGGATATCATCCAAAGATCGTATCTCGAAGGGGATCCTTGTATCCATATTCTTTAAATTTAAAAGAGGGAAAGATTCATTTGGATACCGAAGTTTTTCACGGAGAATTTACAATCGATGGAACGATTTCGTCTTTGATTCATTTAACTGAGCCCCAACTGCCTCAAGCGTTGAAGGAGCAATATCGTTTTTCTCGAGATATTGAAAACGGAGGGCCAAAGCTTTTGGTGTTTTTGTTGGCACAAGATGCTGAAAGTTTAAGAGTTTTAAAAGGAGCCGATCTAGAAATCCCCTATTTGATAGAGGCGTATAGAGAAGCGGGAAAAGGAGATTCCTTGATAGAGTGGATGGCTCAGATGGGGAGTACCGCGGTTATTCCTTTGGTGACGGCAGTTCAGAATAATCCTTTAGAGCGAGGCATGGCAGTGAAAGTACTTGAAAAGATGAAAGAGGATCCTATGCCCCAACTTCTTTCTCTTTTAAATTCCGATAACCCAAAGCTTATAAAAAAAGTGGCTAGAATTTTAGGGGAGTGGGCGTTAGAGGATTTACGAGGGATTTCGGCTTTAATAGAGCGATATGAGACAGAAGAAAACAGTGTGGTTCGGTTGGCGTTAGTTGGTACATTGGCAAACTCAAAAGATTACAAGGATATTATTCAAAAGAAGGAGCTAGCTCATCTAGGACACCAAGAGGATCTTTTA
>JACPSU010000077.1 GCA_016193105.1 Deltaproteobacteria bacterium
ATATGCCATAACGTACTTCTCCAATGGGATCGCCAAGCGATGTAGCCTGACGTTCTACCGTCGCAATAGAATAGTCATTATATACCATAGGAAGAGTGACGCCGAGTTGCCAATTTTCACTCAAACGATAGGCCGCTCCCCACACCGTGACTAAAGATCGATAAGTCGTAGAAGGAGAATATTCAATGTATCTTCCATACGGATCAAAACGCCCATTGGACAAACGATAGGAAGTCGCTGTGGCTAACTGATACTGTTGACCTGACGAGAGGATGGCAAGCACTTGCCCCCCTCCGCCGCCATGACAGCTTTGGGCAGATAGATATAAAGGAAAGGAAAATAATCCTAAGATGAGAAAAGCAAAACTTAATTTATTTAACCAACTCTGTAAAAACATATGTGTCTTCAATTAATTGATCTTTGATGTTTAAAGAAATTTCCCACGTGCCACTCATGGAGAAAAAGAGAGTAGCTTCGAAAGTTGTCCCATCCCCTTGAGAAGTGGCGGTTATTGTTTCTTTTCCCATTTCTGGCATGTCGGGCATTCCATAGGTGAGAGTCACTTGGCCCTCAGGCGAAAGGCGTCTTAAATCTGCATGCGCAATACGAATGACATAATCGTTATCGCCCAACTGAGTTTGGGGAATGATAAAAGAATTTTGGGTTTTGTTAGAAATAGAAATTAAAAAATGGCTCTCTTTAGAGCTTTGACTGACGTTATTGCCCATCGATGGAGTATTGCGTGTGTTTGTGCTCTCAGGGGGAGTCCCATTCATGGGGCCGCAGGAAATAAGTCCTAAAAATAAGAGTGTCCAGAAATAGTTTATCATTTTCCTAAACTCTGAAGTGCGTTTTCAAATCCTAAAACCACTGTACCATCTCCATATTTTTTTTGTGCAGTATCTGCCTCTTTTTTAGTGGCAAAAGCTGCTGCAATGGGAGGCATGGCCATGGGGCCAGCATCTGCTTTTATTTTTTCACTTTTTACTAAGAAGAAAGCTTTTTCTGATTTTATAAATTTTAATGGGTCATTAAAGAGGGCCACTTCAATATTTGATAGCTTGGAATTAAATTGTTTTAGTTTCCGAAGACAAATGACCGAGCAGACATGAAACGGTTCTTTTCCTAAGGATTCTTCTTGCACAACAAAATGCTGACGAGAATTTTGAGAAATATTCATGCTGCAAACATTACAGCGTGTTTCAGCTGTGAAGACCGTCGTATAAAAACAAATCGTGAGGATTATAAAACTAGAGATAAGTGAAATTTTCTTGATCATTTTTTCTCCTTTCTTCCTTGACACATATACCCCGGGGAGGGTATATGTCAAGAAAGATATGCAAGAAAATTTAAAAAGTTGTTGTCAGAAAACACCGCAGAGGCTGAGCCTCCAGCCGATTTTAAAATTATCTCATCCTGACCATACGTCAGAATTAGCCAGGCTTAAAAAAATTCAAGGACAAGTGGATGGTCTTGTGAAAATGATTTCAGAACAACGTTATTGTGTCGATATTTTGGTGCAATTTCGAGCCGTCGCGGCCGCGCTTGCTGTCGTAGAAAAAACAATCTTAGATAAACATGTGCGAAGTTGTGTTCAAAAAGCTTTGGAGTCAAAAAATAAAAAGGAGATTGACCAGAAAGTTGAAGAATTGATGGATTTGTTATCTCAACGTCTCTAACCATTTAACGAAAGGGGTATCGTTATGTTTAAGATCGTTCAATCTGTTGTGATCTGTTTAAGTCTTATTTCTTTGGGAAATATTTCTTTTGCTCAAAAAATGCAAACGGTGGAAGGAGAGGTTTTGGACATGGTCTGCTTTATGGCCCATGAAGGTAAAGGCCCGAAACATAAAACCTGTGCTCAAAAGTGTGTGAATGAAGGGGCAGCCGTAGGACTTGTAACTTCAGATGGCAAAGTTTATTTAGTGATTGAAAACCACCACAAAAAAGCAGCCTACCAGCAAGTTAAAAAACTTGCGGCAGAAAAAGTAAAAATCACAGGCCCAATTTATACCAAAGGTGGAGTTCAGGCCATTGAAGCTGAAAGTGTGGAAAAACTCTAGCGACTTCATGTTGTGACATTCGTGAAGATTTATCTTCTACATCCCCTTGCAGTTCACTTTCCAATTGCTCTTCTTTTAACAGCTCTCTTTTTTAAAGTAGGGGACTTGCTTTTTAAAAAAGAGGGGTGGGGCAAAACTTCAACGACTCTTTTATTTTTAGGAACACTAGCTGCAGTCATCGCTGCTGGGTTAGGGCTTTTGGCTGAAGAAACCGTCCCTCATGTCCCCGATGCTTGGGAATATCTCTATACTCATAAACGATTGGGGTTAGTGACGGCAGGTCTATTTTCCGTTCTTTCTGTATGGAGGTTCTTTTTTACGGACCGGTGGCCCAAGGCTTTTTTCTGGGTTTGGATTTTGGCTTCCGTGGTTTTAATCGTGACCGCCTATTTTGGGGGAGAGCTCGTTTTTCAATTTGGCGTCGGATATCATCAGTAGATTTGCGCTTCTAAAAGAGTGTGGTAAAATTTAAGATAGGCAGTAAAGTTGATTTAAGCTTTTATTTATGTTAGCCGATAAAGGATGAAGAGGATGAAAAAAGTAATATCCATGGTTTGTTTAACGGTATGGTTCTTAAGCGCCGTACAAGTTTTTGCAGGTGAATGTGCAAAAGGGGGATGTTGTACCCCGAAAACGACAGCTTCTTTCGCTTGCGTGATGCCCGGATGCGACCCCTCTGCAAATACTATCATATCTCCTGCCAAGGGGATCTTAGCTCAATCTAAAGTAGAGTCTTTTCAAGAAATGACTCTGATTTCTTTGGATGTTGTTCAAGAAGAGCCCGCTTTGTTAAGCTCACCTGAGCTTATTTTTGCTATAGGGTCTCCACCTATGGAAGATCCTTCCTATATTCGTTATCATCGCCTTCTTATTTAATTTACTTTCCTAAAACTGAGCGTTTAGTCATCCTGAACGAAGTGAAGGATCTAGATTCCTCGCTTTGCTCGGAATGACAGTATTAAAGGAGGTTATATATGAATGTCCGTCGAAAAATAAAATATGGTTTATGTGTGGTTTTGGTGGGATTTTCTTTTCAAAACCTGTCTGCCGAAGAGAAACCTTTAAAGCTTAAAGAGCTGATTGAAGAAGCTTTAGAGCACAATCCCTCAAAGAAAGCAGCTCAGTATGATGCTGAAAGCCAAAAAGCACAAATCGGCCCCTCCGGTAGCTATGACGATCCTATGATTGCCTTTGCGGCCAAAGACTATCCGGTCGATACCTTAAGCCCCCGTCGATTTGGGATGACTGGGAATGAAGTAAGCGTGGCTCAAAAAGTTCCCTTTCCGGGCAAGCTCACCAAAATGAGAAGTGCCACACGGAAAGAATATGAATCTAAAGATAGCAACTTTAATCAGACGCAACTTCAAGTGATTCGAGATGTGAAACAGGCCTATTATGAACTTTTTTTAGCGTATAAAAAACATGAAATTGTGGTTGAACAAAAGAAATTAATTCGACAATTGATTGCGGTTGTCAGGAGTAGGTACTCAGTCGGAAAAGTACCGCAGGCCGAACTTTTAAACTTTCAAATCGAAGGAGGAAAACTCACAGGAGAACTTTTAGAGAGTGAGAGAGAAGTAAAAGTAAAAATGGCCAATTTAGGGTATGTTTTAGGACGAGAAGGTGGAAAATTAATCGGCAAACCTGAAGAGCTCACCAAAACCCATTTTAATCTGAAAAAATTTACACAAACGCAAGTGCTTCAAAAAGCCTTGGAGAGAAATTTCGGGCTTAAAGCTTCTCAGGCGATGCGCGATGCAGCTTCTGAAAAACTAACGTATGCAAAATTAAGCTATCTTCCTGATTTTGAACTCATGGCTGGATATACTTTTAGAGAGCCCAGCCCCGGAGATCCAGGGACCGATTTTGTATCTGGAAAAGTAGGGATGTCTGTTCCTCTTTGGTTTTTAACCAAGCAATCTGAACTTGTAAAAAGCGCGAGTGCCCAGAAAGCAAAAGCAGAGGCAGAGCTTCAAACTGAACGTACGCGTTTAATCCAAGAAGTACGAAATAATTATTCAGAGCTCATTCAAACGCAGCAAAGTCTAGATCTTTATGAAAATGCTCTTTTGCCCTTGAGTAGACAGGCTGTGGCCAGTGGGAAGTCTGCGTATCTGACGGGGCGGATGGAATATTTAAGTCTACTCAACATTATTAATGAGAGGTTTCAAACGGAATATGCTTATAACAATGCGCTGGTTAATTATGAAACAAAAATTTCTGAATTTGAAGTGCTCATGGGTGAGTCTTTAGACGGGAGAGGTGAATAATGAAAACAAAGTTTATGATTATGATGGTTTTGATTCTGGTGGGTGCGGGAGCCTATGTGGGCCTAAAATCATTTAGATCCCCTCATGAAGGACATGAACATGGAACGGCTGAAAGTAAAAAGGCACTCTATTTTTGTCCGATGCATCCCAATATTACCTCTGATAAGCCTGGTCGATGCCCCATTTGCGGAATGGATCTTCAAAAAGCAGATGAGGCTGCACCAGAGGGAGCCAAAAAGGAGAAAAAACTTCTCTTTTATCGTCATCCCATGAATCCAAAGGTAACATCTCCCACGCCTGCAAAAGATGAAATGGGGATGGATTATATTGCGGTCTATGAAGAAGATGTAACAGAAGGAGGAGCTTCGGATGTTTCTGGAAGAGCCTCTTTCCCGCTTTCAAAAGAAAAACAAAAATTAATTGGAGTTACATCTACGCAGGCTGTGCTGCGAGAATTAAGCTACGACGTTCGCGCCAGTGGGAAGGTGGCTTTTGATCCAGATCTTTTTACAGCCATTGAAGAATATCGCCAAGCTCTTCAATCACGAGATCAGATGAAAAAAAGTATGTTTAAAGATTTAAAAGAAGAAGCAGATCAGACGGTGAGTTCTTCAGAAACAAAACTAAAGTTAATGGGGCTCGTGGAAACTCAAATTCAAGCATTGGCAGATAAAAAAACAGATCCCATGAGTCTGCTTTTACCAAAAGGGAAGGTGTGGATTTATGCGGAAATCTTTGAATATGAAATTTCAGGATTTAAGCAAGGTCAAACACTTGAAGCCGAAGCTCCTTCTTTGCCCGGAAAAACTTTTTCAGGAACGGTTTCAAGTATTAGTCCTGTTTTAAATGCTCCCAGCCGAACGTTTCGTGTTCGAGGAGAAGTTCCAGATCCCGACCGAGTGTTGAGACCCGATACGTTTGTAAATGTAAAAATTAAAATGGAGTTTGGGAAGCGGCTCGCTGTACCCCTCGATTCTGTGCTTCATTCTGGAGATAACAGTTTTGTTTTTGTGGTTAAAGATCAAGGAACGTTTGAGCCTCGAATGGTGAAGGTGGGAGTGAAGACCCAAGAATACTACGAAATTCTTTCTGGGATTACAGATGGGGAAACGGTGGTTACAGGAGCTAATTTTCTTATCGATTCTGAATCGAGACTTAGGAATGCGCTTAAAAATATTCAACAACAGAGTACGGGGGAAAATCGATGATTCATCGCATTATTGAATTTAGTGCGCATAATAAATTCTTTGTCATGCTGGTCACCGTGGTTGCCATTATTGGGGCCAGCTGGGCGATCAAAAATATTCCGCTCGATGCCATTCCAGATCTTTCAGACACCCAGGTCATTATTTATTCAAAATGGGATCGTTCTCCAGACATTATGGAAGATCAGGTAACCTATCCCATTGTAACGGCACTTTTAGGTGCCCCTAAAATTAAGGCTATTCGAGGAATCTCTGATTTTGGTTTTTCCTATGTCTATGTCATTTTTGAAGATGGGACTGATCTTTATTGGGCGAGAAGCAGAGTCTTGGAATATTTGAGTAAAATCCTTGCGAAACTCCCTTCCGAAGTAAAAACAGAGATGGGGCCCGATGCGACAAGCGTGGGCTGGATCTATCAATATGTTTTATTAGATGATTCAAACTCCTTAAATAGTGCCGAGCTTAAAAGTATTCAAGATTGGCAGCTCAAATTTCATTTACAATCTGTCCCAGGTGTTTCAGAAGTGGCTTCCGTCGGTGGATTTGTGAAGCAATACCAGGTTCATATCGATCCCAATCGACTTTTTTCTTATAATATTACTTTAACTCAAGTGATGGATGCCATTCGTGCCGGTAATAACGATACCGGAGGACGTGTTCTCGAATTTTCTGGAACAGAATATATGGTTCGAGGCAGAGGCTATGTCAAAAATATTTCAGATATCGAAAAAATTGTGGTGGCCACAGATTCTAAAACACATGTGCCTATCTTAGTTAAAAATGTAGCCTCTGTTGAAATCGGGCCAGATATGAGACGAGGAGTTTCTGATTTTAATGGGCTTGGGAATGCTGTTGGTGGCATTGTCATTATGCGACAAGGAGAAAATGCTTTAAATGTCATTGATCGTGTCAAGGTTCGAATTGAAGAACTCAAACCTTCGCTCCCCAAAGGTGTTAAGATCGTTTCAGTTTACGATCGTTCGGACCTTATTAAAAGATCGATCGATACACTTTTGCATGAACTCAAACTCGAAGTGATCATTGTAAGCCTTGTGATCCTTCTTTTCTTATGGCATTTTCCATCGGCTTTTGTTCCCATTATCACAATTCCGATCTCTGTGTTTTTAGCCTTTATCCCGATGTATTTTATGAGAGTGACGACCAACATTATGTCCTTGGCTGGGATTGCCATTTCCATTGGGATTTTGGTGGATGGAGCAATTGTCGAAGTAGAAAATGCCTATAAAAAACTAGAAATTTGGAATTCGACCGGAAGAAAAGGGGATTTTCATAAGATAAGGCTGGAGGCTTTAAAACAAGTGGGCCCCTCCGTCTTTTTTTCCCTTCTTGTGATTTCGGTTTCTTTCTTACCTATTTTTACTCTTGTGGACCAAGAAGGGCGTTTGTTTACACCTCTGGCCATTTCAAAAACTCTGGCGATGGCGCTAGCTGCTCTTTTAGCGATAACGATTGACCCTGCCATCCGAATGATGTTTGCCCGAATGGACTTTTTTAATTTTAAACCCACATGGCTCTGTTGGCTCAGTAACCAACTTTTAGTTGGAAAATATTATCCCGAAGAAAAACACCCAGTCAGTCGAGTTTTATTTCGGTATTATGAGCCTGCAGTTCATTTTGTTTTAAAGCACAGTAAAGAAACTTTGATTGCTGCCGTTCTTCTCGTTTTATCGACGGTGTTTGCGTATACGCAGTTAGGAAGTGAATTTATGCCTCCTCTCAATGAAGGGGCCTATTTGTATATGCCCACAGCCTTTCCCGGCATGTCTGTGACAGAAGCGCAGCGAATCCTTCAAAAACAAGATCAGCTTCTCAAGGAATTTGGCGAAGTTGATACTGTGTTTGGAAAAGCAGGCCGGGCCGATACGCCGACAGATCCGGCTCCTTTTTCAATGGTGGAAACAACTGTTGTTTTAAAATCAAAGTCCGAGTGGCCGAAGGCTGTAAAAACATGGTGGGGTGGACATCGTAAGAGAACTTTTGACGAACTTCAAAATGCGATGAACGATAAATTGAAGTTTGCGGGGATCCCTAACATTTGGACGATGCCGATTAAAAATCGTATTGATATGCTTTCGACGGGAATTCGCACCCCTATTGGAATTAAAGTCATGGGGGGAGATTTGAATGTGATTCAATCGATCAGTGAAAAAATTGAGGGGGTTGTGCACTCAATCCCAGGGACACGTAATGTCTATGCCGAACGAAGCGCAGATGGGTATTACTTAGATTTTGTTTTAAAACGAGATGAGCTGGCTCGCTATGGAATTTCAATTCAAGATGCGCAGATGATCGTTAATTCTGCCGTCGGTGGAGAAAATATAGCAACCACAGTGGAGGGGCGAGAGCGCTATCCGATTAATGTGCGCTATGCGCGTGAATTTCGAGATGATATTGATGCTTTAAAAAGAGTTTTGGTCCCTACACCTTCGGGTGCTCATATTCCTATGGCCCAACTTGCCGATATTAAAATGGTCAAAGGTCCTGCCATGATTCGAAATGAAAATGGGCTTTTGGCGGGCTATGTGTATGTCGATATGGCGGGGCGTGACATTGGTAGCTATGTCAAAGAAGCTAAAAAAGTAGTTGAGTCCAAAGTTCAAGTGCCAACGGGCTACAGTCTTGTGTGGAGTGGCCAGTATGAAAATATGATCCGCGTTAAAGAAAGATTAAAGGTCGTTGTTCCTGTGACGCTTTTTATTATTTTCTTACTTCTTTATATGAATACCAAGTCAATGATCAAGACCGGCATTATCATGCTAGCTGTCCCTTTTTCTCTCGTGGGGGGCGTGTGGCTCCTTTATATTCTAGGCTATCATATGTCGATTGCCGTTTGGGTGGGGATGATTGCTCTGATGGGGCTTGATGCAGAGACAGGGGTTTTTATGCTGATGTATTTGGATATTGCGTATGAAGACCGTCAGAAAGCAGGAACTCTTAAAACGTTAGAAGATTTAAAAGAGGCGATTATCGAAGGCGCAGTTAAAAGAATTCGTCCCAAAATGATGACGGTCATGGCCGCTTTTATGGGGCTTTTACCCATCATGTGGTCAATGGGAACTGGAAGTGACATGATGAAACGTGTTGCCGCTCCTATGGTGGGGGGGCTCTTTACAAGCTTTACCCTCGAGCTTCTCGTCTATCCTGTGATTTACTATCTGTGGAAATCGAAAACAGTCCAAAATTGACATTTTTATAATTTTATGTCATACTATATGACATAAATATGAAAAAAGAATACTCTGAGATACGCTTAACACATCGAAAAGATGGGAGATGGTGGTTTCAGGCACATCCGCAGGATTCTCCAACGTGCGTTTTTTCTGTTCAAGAAGCAACTCAATACCTTCATAAATCTAGACGGCAGATTTATCGTTATATTCAACCAGAATTTCTTGCCCCTCTTTTTCCAGAATATGATCTATCAGATCTCAATGCAGGGCGTTTTAGAAATCTCATTATTAATCGCATCTTGGAATGGGGATCTCTCAAGCAGGTAAAATGGCTGATGCGTCGATATTTAAAAAAAGATGTTAGGCGTGCGATACGCGAAGATGGGCAAAGGTTCTTGTCTAATCGTGCGCTTACTTTCTGGTCTTTCTATTTTAAGGAAGCTCTTTCACCGTCCTGGCGGACACGGAAGAAAAATCCATGGCAACATTAAAAAATATTTCTGGACATATGGGAGTTCTTACGAAAGAAGCAAAGCAGGTTATCTCTAAGATTGCCTCTCTGGTGCCTTCTAATTTTTATTTGGCCGGTGGAACATGTCTGGCTTTACAGCTGGGGCATCGTATTTCCATTGATTTTGATTTTTTTACAAAAGAAGACTTTAATGAGGCCTCTCGGTTGGCTCTCATCAATGCTTTGAAAAAGGAAAGATCTTTTGAGCTTATTGAAAATAAGCAAGACACGCTTCATGTTAGATTAAACCATGTCTTGCTTAGTTTTTTTCATTACCCGTATAAGATTTTAATGCCTATGCTACTTTGGCAAGGGGTTCACATAGCCCAAGTAGAAGATGTTGCTCCGATGAAATTGAATGCCATTATGGGGAGAGGGAGTAAAAAAGATTTTATTGATCTTTTTATGATTTCAAAAAAAATAGGATTGAAAAAAATATTTGATCTTTCTATTAAAAAATTTCCAGAGCATCCTTCTTTTTATTTGCAGGCTGCCCGTGCGCTTGTTTTTTTTGAAGATGCCGAACGAGAACCCATGCCGAAGATGCTCATTCCTATCGATTGGAAAGAAATCAAACGCTATTTTGGAGTCGAAACAAAAAAACTAGTCTCTAAAGAACTTCGTTCTTGATTTAAGCCGCACTTGTAAATCATAGGTTTTATTGTACACTAAAAGCATCATTGTTTAAAAACTAAAGTGTGGAACGTTAGCGGTGTTGAAATGAAAAATTCATTAATTTTTAATCTAGGGTGTATCCTTATTTTATCTTCCTGTGGCGGAGGGGGAGGAGGTGGGGGTGGCAATACAGGAGGAAGTTCTGTACAAACAGACCAGAGTGTTCAAGAAACAACTCCAATCGTTCCTTTTTCTAGAGAAAAAATTCAAGGCAAATTTTTATTCCTAGAAATTAAAGAGGAAAATGAAGATAATTTAAACTTATCCTATATTGGCCATTCAGATGGATCAGGGCTGGCCGATTTTTATTTTAGAGATGAAAAGCCCTACTTCAATAAAAAGGCTTTTAACAGCTTAAAACAAAGAACGGAGAACCCTGTGGATTTAAGCCAGGGGGGCGTTATTGTTCACTATCGTCTTGCCTATACAAAAGGAGCCAGAAAAGGGATGGGGGATTCGGATTTGTTTTTCTTTTTTCAAAACCTACCTGCAGAAATTTCCCTTCCCACCTTTAGTGCCACAGGGGCACTGACACTTGGGCTTTTGAAAGGGATAGATGCCATTGAAACGATTCGATTATTACCCCAGAAGCTAGAGATTATAG
Organism: Deltaproteobacteria bacterium; assembly: GCA_016193105.1. Taxonomy (GTDB): domain Bacteria; phylum Bdellovibrionota; class JACOXK01; order 2-02-FULL-40-11; family 2-02-FULL-40-11; genus JACPST01. The sequence continues at coordinate 10,520 of JACPSU010000077.1, forward strand.
GCAATAGGGATTCAGGAGCTATTGCTATAAAAGTTATAGATTCAGAAGAAAGAGTTGTTTCAATCCATTCAATCCATCTAACCTTCCATTCTTCTTCTAAAAACATTGAAGTTAAAAAAACCGTCTTAAAGGAGATTGATGTTTCTAAAGATTCTTCAGAGCTTAATGTTCAAGCTTTAAAAGAAGAAATTTCTTTGGGTACGGCCACCTTTTCCACCAAACTTATTTTAGAAAAAAGAGTCGTCTATGATGAACTTACATTGGAATAAAGTGCATTCTGTTTTCATTACGATCTGTTTTGTGATGACTTTTTCCATTTCTGGGCACTCAGAAGAAAAAACCTATACGGAAGAAAATTCTTTATTCATCATTGTTTATGATAACGCCCTCTTGGAAGATCATTTGGCTGTGGGGGTACATATGGAATTTAAGAATGCGTATAGTGAATTACAAGAGTGGGGATTTAGAACTCTGGATTATAGGGGGGGCAAAAAACTAGAAGTTTATGTCGTAAAAAGTTTTGAGGAGGCTAATGTGGCAGGAAAGTTTATCGTTCATCGTCGTTCTCTTCTTCTGGGAGGGAGAGTGCGCTCATGGATAGAGCTAAAGATACGAGGTGGAATACAACTTAATTCTTATTACAAGACCCTCTATCATGAATTATTTCATGCCATACAATATCCGTACGCTTCAGATTGGAGTTTATCAGATGTATGGTTAAAAGATGCCACTGCAGATGCTATGGCAGATGAACTGGTCAACCTTCTTCATCCAGAAGTGCTACCTTCCTATATTTTTGAAGAAACAACTAAGGAACGTTTTAAACGAGGAGGGGTTAAACAAAATAATTATATAGCATCTTTATTGGAGCATGGATTTACATCTAGAGAGGGACGTTATACATTTTCCCCCTTTTTCACATGGCTGATCCAAGAATTTAGCTCTTATCGACAAAAAACAGATATCGTAAAGAAAATTTGGGAACAAGATCCAAGATCCAGCAGTCGTTCTATCATAACAGAGGTAGGAGAAGCTAACTTTAAACGAGTCTTTCATCAATCAGCGGTCGCCATATTAACCGGAGGAAAACATCCCTCTCCTTTTGGTTTTTCAGATCAAAGAATGCTTCTTCCTCGAGATAGACTTCATCCTATGGCTATCCCAGAACCTAATACATTCTCAGCCTTTGATTCTTTGTTTTATTTAAAAACCTATGATTTTAATTCTCGAGAATTTACACCATCTGGCACGCTCAAGCTAAAACCGTTTCATGGTGCTTATCTAAATTTAGTATTATTTTCTGATGACAATCGCCCGCTGGAGCATCCTTTTTATTTTGAAAAAATAGATTCTTCAAATGTGGATATTACAGGAGTATTAATCACAGACGGACAAGAGGTCCAAGTTTTTCCCATGGTCAATCATAAAATCGAGATAGGACATATTTCGAGTGATGATAAAATAAGAGAATTTTTTCTGGTAATGACCAATCCGACAGAGATTGAGCAAGGAGTTCAACTGAGGATGGTTGCTGGGACACCTCCGTATGTAAAAGAATTTAAAATGTCTACAGAGGATGGTACAACGATTTATCATGCCAAATGGCGCAAAGATACTTCAAATTCAAATATAAGAATCTTAGATAAGCACAAAGATATTCCTTTGACTTTTGAGGGGAATGTTTCTGCCGAAAAAACATTGACCTTAGAAATAGTCACTTCTCATTGTGTGGGAGCGCCTAAAATTTTTCTTAAAAAAGATCCTCGTTATTCTAATCTTTGGATTAATCTTGTAGAAGGGCCAAGAACACAAGAGGGTTTTCATTATAAAGGGACAGTGAGGGTTCCGTTATCTGATTATGATCCTCTTTTGTTGTTTGATATTTCAAATGGACGGAGTGATACGTGTAAAGGGGAGTTTGATACAAACCCTGCCTCCGTTGCCCATATTGAAAATGGGAGATGGGTGGGGTTTGAAGGAGTAATTTCTGCTGATAGTTTTGGAGGATCAGATAAAAACCATTCCATTCGAATTGTGAATTCGCAAAATCTGCAAAATTCCCCTCAAGGCATTCATATTTTTGAATCCAATCTTTCTGCCTGTACTGTTGATCGGGCTCACGATGGAAAGTTTTTTATTATTTTGGATCAACCCGCTTCTTACACGCTCCCTTCAGGGGATCGGCAAGAAACAACTATTTCAAGAATTACAGGAACAGATTCAAATTCAGCTAACGTAACCTATAGCGGATATCGCATTGGCCCTGTGGGGCCATATCTTATGTTAGAAAATAATCCTGCCCCCTTTACGGTAGGCTATGGACTTCAGCAATCTAGTCAAGGCTATGTCTTAGTAGCTGGGGATTCCCCCTTTGAAAACAGCATTACTGTAGGATCTAAAGTGGTTAAGCCAAATGGCCAAGTCATAACTGCGCCATCTGCAGAATTTACAAACTTATTACAACGAAGTACATCTAATTGCGCAGAGATTCCTTCAAGTTTTCCCATTGTCCATGTGACACATCAAGGTAGAAAGCATCTGAAACTCCACGAACTTATTCAATGGGCATGGGGTACAAATGCAAGTTCGAATCGTTCATCATGGGATGCTTTTGTTACCAGGTATAAGAATGGGGAGACAGCCGCGAAAGATTGGGTACAACAAAAAGCTAATTTTGAAATCGTATTCCCATTTATGTATGATGGCAAAGGCAGAATTGATGGGAACGTTACTTTGTCCGGTGGTGGAGTATCTAAGGACATCGTTTTTCCAGATGAAAAAACATTTCCATGGCTCGTCAATTTTGGAAATGTCAATTTTAAACCGGGGACGACTTATACCCTTACCATTTCAAATGCCTATGCCTATTTTGGGAGTGCTCGGGTGAATTCAGGGTCTCATACCATTACCTTTGCCACGGCCTTAGATCCAGATTTTTACTCCTTGGATGTAGGCGATGTCGCTCCATAAGCACTTTTTCAAGCTGTTCTAGTTGACAAAGAAGGGGTATTTACCCTAAAACATCGTCTGTGCGGATTCAAAAACAAGTTGAACTTAAAGTCTTAAAATTCATTTTTGATCAGAAGCTTATTTCGTCAGGGGATTCGGTTCTTGTGGCGGTGTCAGGGGGGGGAGATTCAGTATCTCTTCTCGTTCTTTTAGCCAAATGGGCGAAGGTGCGAAATTGGACATTAAAAGTTGCTTATTTTGACCATGGGTTAAGACGAGCTTCTAAAAAAGAAGCGTTGTTTGTAGAACGCTTGGCTAGAAAATTAGAGCTGCCTTTTGTCAGAGGGTATGCAAATTGTAAAGCCCTCAAAAAAATATCAAAACTTTCCACAGAAGAGATTGCTCGCAAAATTCGATATGAGTTTTTGCGAAAGGAAGCAGAGGGTAAAATTGCGCTGGCGCACCATATGAATGACCAAGTGGAAACCTTTTTTGTGGCGCTTCTCAAGGGGGGTGGACTTGGAGGGCTTTCAGGCATGAAATCTCAAGAAGGAAATCTCATTCGTCCCTTGCTCTCTCTCTCCAAGGAAGAAATTTTAGCCTATCTCAAAAGCCAAAAGATTTCTTTTTTAACGGATGAAACCAATGTTTCTCATCCATTTTTAAGAAATAAGGTTCGTCATCAACTTTTGCCTTATATTGAAAGAGTCTTTCCTGAGTGGAATCTCCTGAAGACCTTACCTAGGCTGATGAGTGTTTTAAAGGCAGAGCATGAGCTTTTAGGGCTGCTTGCTAGGCATTGGGAGGAGCAGTTTGTGAGTATAAAAGGAGCAGGGTATGCGATTGGAACAAAAGAATTTTTAGCTTTACCTTCTGCTCTTCAGAGGAGAATCATTAAAAACACATTAGAAAAACTCTCTTCTCAGAGAAATTTTACAAGTTCTCACATTGAAGAGAACCGAAAACTCTTTTCAAACCCCGTTTCTCAGAAGATTTTAATGCTTCCGGAGGGGGTTCGGGCAAAAAAACTTAAAAATGAAGTTTTCTTTAATAAAATCATATGATAAACTAAAAGTAATTAATTTCTAAGGGGGGAATCTTAGTTGAAGCAATCTCATAAAACACTTGCCCTATGGGCTGTGATGATTTTAATTTTTATTACTGTCTTAAATCGTGTATACGAGCCACAGCCTCATGATGCCGAAATAAAATTTAACGAATTTATTCAAGACATCGAATCCAAACGTGTTGCCGAAGTGACCTTTGTTGAAAGCAAGAGTGAAATTTTTGGAAAATATAAACCTGATTATAAAGCTGGGGGAAAATTTAGAACCATTGGGAATACCGGGGATGAGATTTTTAAAATTTGTAAAGAAAATGGGGTGATTCCAAGCTACGTCAAAGGGGAGCCTCCTTTTTGGCAACCTCTTTTGTTACAGCTTGGGCCTGCCGTCCTTCTCATGTTTATTATTATTTTCTTTCTGCGCCAGATTCAAGTGGGTGGGGGGAAAGCAATGTCTTTTGGAAAAAGCCGCGCTCGCCTTTTGACCGAGCATCAAGGCAAGGTTACGTTTAAAGATGTGGCAGGCATTGATGAAGCCAAAGATGAACTTCAAGAAATTATTGAATTTTTAAAAGATCCCAAAAAATTTACTCGTCTTGGGGGAAGAATTCCTAAAGGAGTTCTTCTCATGGGGCCTCCAGGAACTGGAAAAACTTTGCTT
>JACPSU010000078.1 GCA_016193105.1 Deltaproteobacteria bacterium
GAAGATTATCGTCCCTATCTTTGGGAAGTATCTGTCCGTGAAGGTTATGGATGGTGTGGAACGATGGATTCTACGATGGAACTTCGTGGAAATCCTAAAAGCGTTTTTACAATCCAAAACGCTCAATAAGTTAGCATTAATAATCAGGTATCGCTGAAAAGCCCAGAAATTTTTCTGGGCTTTTTATTTTTTTCTTGCCTCCTTTATTAATATTAGTAAAGTAGCGCCAATTATTTAGGAGGTGTCGTATGAAACGGTTGTTAGCCACTATTCTTGTTTTTTCAGCAATTTCTTTTTTAGCTTGTGACGAGGATGATAAAAAAGTTGAGGCGATCACATCTGACGGTGAAATCTCTATCATTGTCGTAGAGAGAGAAACGGCTCAAACGCCTGAAAAAGAATTTAAGTCTCAAGGAGGCATGGTCACAGCCGCCTATGCTAAAGAAGAAAAGGGCAATAGCATGTCTGTTTCTAAGACCCTATCCTTTACGGCACTTATTAAAATCCCTCTTCAAGTTAAAATAGAAAAAGAAATTTTAAGTCTTGTAAAGCTAGATATTGCGAATACTAAAGGAGCTTTACTTTACTCTTTAAGTGGAGAACCCTTAGCGGCTCTTAAAAAAGAAGCCAAGTTTGGTTTAGAACTTACACTGCTTGGAACAAAAGATGGAAGTGTGCCTCAAGAAGTGAGAATGAATAAGAAAACAACGCCTCCTTCTTCTGCAGAGCCAGATAAAAATTATGTACCTGTTGCCATAGTTTTCCCAGATCCCCTAGATATTGTAAGACTTCCAGATACTGAAAATACTTTAAAAAAATTAAGAGAAGTTGCTACTGCGACTGAAGAATATCACAGGGATCTTTTAAAAGTAGTGACTGATACTCCTTCCTTAGATACAGCGCATCTCGATCTTCTTTTAGATGCTTGCTATTATCCTTATGCTTTTCGACAACAAATGGAAGAAGAGCTCATTTGGGAAAAACGTGATGAGGAATCTCAAAAGCTCATGGAGGCGATTCAGAAAAATCTAAATCTTGCAGATCAGTTGGCGGGATATACGCGTGAAATTTTAAATGTGGGAATGGCTAAAGTTTCAGATTTAACGTTGGAAAATGCGTCTGAGCTTTTGAAAAAGTTATTTCCATATGGCGGGGCAGATCGGGCGTTTATAATCGTTATTGAAAAGTTTTCTCCTTTAGCTCCAGAGAAAAAATTAGAGCTTTTAACTCTGGCTCTTCAAAAAGGGGAATCTACGGTGGCTTTGAATTTAGCCATTGATTGGTTTCAACATGATTCGAATAAATCTTTAGCTGCGCTTATAGAACTCGTTAAATATTTTAGTGGTGAGCAAAAAGATCGCTTACTTCTTTCGTGTTATGAATCTTTGCCTTCTCTGACAACAGATGAGCTCATGAGACTTGTCCAGTTAGCCTATTACAAAGGGAAAACATTGGCGCTCAATCGTGTCAACGAAGTTTCTGATTTTTCTATCTCCAATACTGTAAGGGTGATTCGGTTATTCAGTGGTGAAGATAAAGATGATGTTGCTGAAAAAGTTTTATCTCGAGGTGGAGCGTTAACAGCAGCTGAATTACGAAGTGTTCTTTCTGTAACTTATTATAGAGGGGAGCGCCTTGCCAAAGCTCACTGCAATCGTATTTCTAATATGGTGCCCGGAGATGTTGCGACGCTCGCCAATATGTTTAGTGGGGAATCAAAAGATAATGTTCTTTTGGTCTGTTCAGAAAGACTTGAGTCGATGACAACAGATGCTCTTATTGGGATGATCAACGTAAGTTATTACCAAGGGGTTGCGTTGACGAAGATGCATTATTTGAAGCTCGTTGATTTTTCAGCTACTAGTATAGCCAAAATTGCCAATCGGTTTAGTGGCGAAGCTAAAGATACAGTGATTGCAGGAGCTTTAGATACGTTAACATCTGTTACTTCAGATGAGGTAAAGCGTTTGATTTCAGCTTCTTATTATCAAGCAGGAACTGTTTCTGTTCGGCTGATTTCTAAAATTAGTGATTTAACTGTAGTCAATGCTGTTGGGATTGCCAGAGGCTTAAACTCTGATGCCAAAGATCCATTTCTGTTAAAAGCATTAACGGTTGTAACAGATCCTTCTGGGGATAATATTTTATCTTTAGCTCAAAGTGCTTATGGTCAAGGGATGACTGTTCTTATGCGTGTTTTGGAGCGAGTTACAACTTTAACCGTAGCACAAAGCATTACTATTGCTAGAAGTTTAAGCTATGAAAACAAAGATGCCTTTTTATTGCGCGCCGTAGATAGGGTGATTGATCTATCAACGGCTAATTTAATGTCTTTGGCTTCACAAGCTCCTTCGAAAAAAGATCAAATCATTCAAAAAGGCTTAGAGCGGTTGAGTCAGCCAAAATAAAATATCTTTCAATTCAGAATTAAGTTGAATTCCAACTGCGGGTTGGACTAAGATCACTCAAACCTTTTTAACAAAGAGGTATCGTGAGTTCTTACCGTTATATTGTTGTTGAGGGAGTCATTGGCGTTGGAAAAACAACGCTGGTCGAACTTTTGTCTCGTGATTTTAAAGCCAAAACCTACCTTGAAATTGTTGAAGAAAATCCGTTTTTAGTCAAAGGCTTTTATGAAGATATTGCGGCCAACGCCTTTAATACAGAAATATTTTTTTTATTGTCCCGTTTTCGTCAGCAACGTCAGTTGACGGATGATCTTTTGCATTCGACTCAGCTTTTGATTTCAGCTTCTTATTATCAAGCAGGAACTGTTTCTGTTCGGCTGATTTCTAAAATTAGTGATTTAACTGTAGTC
>JACPSU010000060.1 GCA_016193105.1 Deltaproteobacteria bacterium
TACTGATACTCCTAGAAAAATTTCTTTGGCGTGGGCTTTGCACTTTATATAGGGCAAGGTATCGCAACATCAGTGTTGTTTTCATCAAAACATAAAAAGGGAAGTTAAATTTTTTAATGAGATTTTAATGAATGGATTTGTATGCGCATAAAGTTTAAACACATTTTATTTTTTATTTCGCTTCTGGCGTTCTTTGGAGCTGTAAGTGCCTATGCAGATATCACTCAAGATCTTGAAGAACAGCTCAAAGAACTCGAAGCTTTAAATAAACCTACACTTCTTGGGCGAGCTCCCTCACGGCTTGAGAAACCTGTGGCACTACCCGAAGAAGAAGAACTCATCGAAGAAGTAGCTTACGAGACACAAGATTCCCTCACCATTGGCCGGATGGCGAAAGCCGAAAAACCCAAAGAAATAGAACTCATAAAACATGCTGGTAGCGTTTTAGCCTTCATGACAAAAGAGTTGATGCCCTCTTGGGAATCTAAAGAAGAACGCACTGTGGCGACAGAAAAGAAACCCTTTAATTATGCAGAGGCTAAATACCGAAATCATCGCCGGACCGACAAAGAACTCAAAACTGCAAAACAAGAAGAGAAATTGTGGCAAATCAAAAATGGCTATCGTATCTATGAACCTCGTGAAGTCGTTCAAAGCGATGGTTCTCGAGAAATAATTTGGCCTGAAGAGCCCCTCTTTGCCTCCGTTGCACGAGAACGAAAAGCCAGACAATTGAATGAAGCCCGAGAAAAGCAAGATCAAAAAAATGAGGACTTACAAAGAGAACTCAATGCCTACAAGGGAAAGCTCACAAATCCTGCACTATCCCAGCAGAATCTAGATGACATCATCCGACGCTATCAAGAGCTATTGATCAAACCCAACACCACACCAGCCACGAAAGAAAAAATGCCCTCAGGAGAAGAAATTTGGAACCCCACACTTTCTCCCTCTGAACAATCCAAGCAAGATGCCATCATTCAGTCTTTACAAGAAACCCTCGAAGAGCTTCAGGCTGAAGGACAGCAAGATCGCGCTAAAAGAATCTTAGACGATGTTATTATTTCTAAACTCAACCAAACCGCAGATGTCTCTGATCCAGACTCCTATCCCGATCCTAAGTCTTACAGAGACACCATTAAAGTTTTTAGAAAAGTCCGCGATTACAAAGATCCCAAAGATTCCAAAAAAGATATCAGTGTTCCCCACTATTACGAAACAGAATTCGTAAAACGAGACACCGCTTTAAAAGACAAAGTCCAAGATGTTGAAAAACTTTTAGATGAAAGTATTTTAAATGCTCTCGACGAAGATTTTTCAGGCAACCTCTCTTCCGCCGTCGCCCAACTTAACAGTGTTGCCGATACCCTTAAAGCCAGAGTCTTAGCGCTGGCTGACATCCGAGGCCTTCCGTTACGAGAACTGATCGGACGAGCTTTGGATGATACTAAAACCTCCGAAGAACGCTTGGCCGCCATTCAAACCCTGATGGCCAGAATGGAGGCTGACAAAGCCTTCCATATTAAAGAGGATGAAAAAAGAGAAATCTTAGCCTTTATCGAAGACTACAAAAAAACATTAACGGATAAACAAAAAGAATGTGAAAAAGAAGGGACCCAAACGTTAGACCAAGAAAAATTTGAAACATTGCTTGCCTCTGTTGGACATATCGGTGACTATCTTTCCACCTCTTCTACGCTCTCTGCACCTGATCGAAGCTTTGCCAGCCAAAGACTTGAAAAGGTTAAAGAACTCCTGAATCTAATCGAAGCCAAGCTTGATCAGGCCTTGGCCTCTGGCACGCTCACCGAAGAAGAAAAACGCCTCTGCGAAGAAGGGAAGGGTTTCTGCAAAGCTGGATTCCAAGCGGCTACCCAAGCTCAAGAATCTCTGGATGCTGCCAGCGCCGCACCGGAGGATTTAACCTCTTCAATAGAAATAGAGAAGCACCAAAATCAATAAAAATTTTAAGTAGAATTTTGCCCTAAAATATGCTATATTATGATGCAGTTTTAACCGGGCATATTTCTATAGATTCTATAGAAATATGCCTCTTTTATTTTTATTGGTGAAATATGATAAAAAAATTTGTTTTCTTAAGTCTTTTCAGTATCTTTCTACTCACTCATTCTATAGGTCAAGCTGCCGCTTCTTCACCTTTTGTTTATAAAACAATTAAGCTTATCAATATTAATTTTGATGACCATCTGAAAGCTCTAGATTTTTTCATTGCCAAATGGAAGCCTAAAAAAAATCCAACACCTAGTTCTTTTTATGAAGAACCTGCAGGGCTAGATGGGGGGGGCGGAAGAGATATCGTCTATGAAAATGCAAAATATATTTCTCAATTAATTTTAGCTTCTTGGAGGCCCCTCGACGGGCTCAGAATTTGTCATGAAAATAAGGAAGAATCTCTTGATGAATTAGATACCAAAGCCATAGCTGATGCTCTTAGTGCATTTGAAGGAGCCTATACTTTAATGCGCGAGTATTCCATCCGCGTCTATAACATCCGCCAAGATTTCCAAGATCTCACAGATCTCCACGCCACCCGCGCGAAGATTATAGAGGGCCAAGCCAAACTCCGCGATATCCTTGCCCGCGGCCCTCAAAAGAAAAATTAAGAGAAATAATA
>JACPSU010000061.1 GCA_016193105.1 Deltaproteobacteria bacterium
GAAAATTTCTTTGCCATAGCAAAGAGTGAGCTTATCTATTTTTAAGAGGAAAATCAATTGCCTTTAAAGGTCTGTAGGCAAGATGTTTCTAAATTAGAGTTTACAAGCGTTCTTGTTTTTTTGGAAATATCCATGACCTCTAGAGACTGTCCAGAAACATTAAAAATACGCTTGAAGTCTTCATCCAATAATAAAATTTCAATTTGTTCTGAAATATCTAAATCTGTGTCTAATCCCCCATCATCAGAGACTTTTTTGGCGATGTAGTCGATTCGGATTTGACGATTGCCTATCTTTTGAGAACTTTGGACTTCAAGATAAGCATACACTATTCCATCATGACTGGATTTTAAATCCTCTTTAAAATTCTTTGAAAAATCAACCAATGCCAACCCCTGATAAGAAGCATCTTTTAAATCCTGGGAAAAAGAAAAAATAAGACTAAACGCATTTTTTTTGCACTCATCTTTAAAAAATACAATTCCATTTTGTTCATCAGATAACAATGCAAAATGAGAATTGGAGTCTTGAGCAAACAGATCGCTGTGATGGAGAGTGGATATCATTAAAACCATCACAAAAAATTGCACGAGGCGTAAATGTATCATTTTTTTCGTCTTTTTATTTTTTCCTATATTTGAGACCTCATCCACATACGTACTACAGTTTTGTCTCTTATCTCTAATTATACTCGGACAATTTTATTTTTCTAATGTTTTCTTCTGAAAAGTGAAAATTTTTATGACAAAAAATGTCACTTTAAAACCTGGGCCGCAATAACCAGGCGCTGAATCTCCGAAGTCCCTTCATAGATTTCCGTAATTTTGGCATCCCGAAAGAACCTCTCGACCGGATATTCCTTGGAATATCCATATCCTCCATAGACCTGAACCGCATCGGTCGTAACCTTCATGGCGGTTTCTGAGGCAAAAAGCTTTGCCATGGCTGCTTCTTTCGTAAAGGGACGTCCCTGGTCATTTAGATAAGCCGCTTGGTGAACCAAAAGCCTGGCCGCCTCAATTTGGGTAGCCATATCGGCCAAAATCCACTGAATCGCTTGAAATTCTGCTATCGGTTTTCCAAACTGGTGACGTTCTTTGGCATAGGAAGAAGCAGCTTCAAATGCAGCCCTGGCAATGCCTACCGCCTGAGCTCCAATGCCAATCCTCCCCCCATCCAGGGTTCGCAAAGCGATTTTATATCCCTCCCCCTCTGAACCGAGGAGATTTTGTATGGGAACCTCTGTTTCATTAAAAATAAGTTGGCAGCACCCAGAAGCCTGAATCCCCATTTTCTTTTCTACTTTTCCAACTTCAACCCCTTTTTGATGTTTATCGACTATAAATGCAGAGACGCTTTTTTTCTTTTGTGTTTTATCAGTCACAGCAAACACAATGGCAAAATCTGCTTGAGGCCCATTGGTAATAAAATTTTTCGTACCTGAAAGAAGATAACGATCTCCTTTTTTAACCGCCACTGTTTGTTGATTTCCTGCATCAGATCCTGCATTGGGTTCCGATAAACAAAAACATCCGAGTTTTTTGCCTTGCGCCAACGGAGTTAAAAAAGTTTTTTTCTGAGTTTCGCTTCCAAACAGTTTTAAGGGCTCACACACTAAAGAATTATTTACAGACATAATAACGGCTGTACTTGCACAGGCCACTGCAATTTCTTCAAGTGCTAGAATATAAGAAAAATGATCCAGGCCACTCCCCCCGTATTCTTCTGGCACACAAACTCCCATGAGTCCTAGCTTTGCTAATTTTTGAATGGCGGACTTTGGGAAAGTTCCTGAATGACTCCACTCAGAAGCATGAGGCGCAATTTCTTTTTGCGCCACATCTCTGGCTGTTTGTTGGGTCATCCGATGTTCTTCTAATAATGGAAAGGGCATTCAGAATTAACTTAGTGAAACTACAAATAGAAGTCAAATATCTCTGCCATCATCAAGTTATTGAAATAAAGAGGCTTTGTTGCTATTCAAGACACGCTATCAAATTTCCCTGCGAGAAATTTGCGCTCGCACTCGGCCTCGCTCTTCTCCTTTGGAGAAACCATGCCCGCTCGGCCTGCGTGACGGTCTTTCATAACAACAAAGCCTCTTTATCACATTACCTGTAGTTGTCTTAGACAATGTTCAAATAGTACACACATAAACAAGATGACTAATTTATAAGCATAGTTATTATATTAGTAATTTTATATACTTAGAGCCTACTGTTTAGGTAATTTATAGGAATACTTTGGCCTTGATCTTGCACATCTCCTATCCGTTTGCAGGGGGCTTCTTATTTTTAAGAAAGCAAAGTTTAAAATAACGCTTCTTTTTTCGACTTTTTTAGTCCTTCTGCCCTCCTTTTCCTGGGCTGAAACCTATTCTTTTTACCCCCTGCTTAAAGACAACTATTTTTATCTTTTCAAAGCTTCTGGAGCTTCAGGAATTGTTATCGATCGTTGGGATTTGTCTGAACAAAAAAACTCAGACAATCTCTCTGATCTCTTGCATGATACTCGCCAAGGTCGCCTAGGGTTACCCCAAAGGCAGAGTGTGAATCCTTCAGGAACCCCCATTTTCGGAGTCACACAAAAAGAGACTTCTCTTTTTATTGCTCATGAAAAAGGGATTGATGAAGTAAGTCTTAATGATCTTTTAGAAATATTTGAAAATCCCCTCCATAAGATTGCCATTCAGAGTTTCCAAGAACTCCCCTTTGCGACAGGCATTGTCTTTTTAAAATCCACGTTCAAAAACGAACTTAAAATTACATCCCAATATGATCCCGCTAAAAATGAATCTCAATTAAAACTGTTTTAGATGCCCATACCCTTATCAATCAATGGGACTCTAATATCCCTCTTTTGGGACTCTCCTTGGAAGAGCCTGCACCAGAGAGCGCTACTTTAACTTTACTCGCTGCCGGCGGGAGTGCTGGAATTCATCTTTTTACGATTAATCTTGAAGAACCCACCCTTCATGAAAGTTTTATCAAACGAAGAGAGACACTGGATCCTATAAATCCTGGAGACTCCATCACGGGCGCTATATTTAAAGAGCAGAATGTTCACTTCATCGTTCAAAACCAAACGCTTTCTACCCTTCATGAAGCACCTTTATCTTTTTTAATTTCTCAAGCCCGCCTTGTTCATAAAAATAAACTAGATCAAGCTCTAGATTCTGAGTTTTATTGGACACAAAGAACTCATTCTCTTTTTAATGGTTTACTGGCCTCTGTCCCTTTTGACGCAGATCGATTGGTAGATGCATTTGGATTTGACACGGATGAGAGCTTGGAAGCCCAACTTAAAGCCCACAATATTTTAGATAGCCTCACAGAGGAAGAAAAAAATGATCTTCAAACCCAGTTTAGCCATTGGAAACAAGGGGGTGAAGTCGCAGGATTTGTAGGCCAAATAGCAGCTCTTGGAGGCCGTGTCGTTCAGGTTCGAAAATTAAGAAAGGCCCGCGTGGCTCAAAATATTGAAGAAATCAATCAACTCCGAATGGGACTTGGCCTTGCTCCTTCGACAGAAATCCTACAGTCCAAAGCTTGGCTTTCTAAGCTCAAAAGTGAAGAACTTTTTGTCCAAGACGCTTCTCAATTTACAGCTCAACTTCATCGACTCGAAGCCTCTGCTATTTTCAATCCTACTGAAATGGCTAAAATTGTCGCTGAAGCCCAAATACGAAGTACCCATATCCGTCCTTTAGAACAAGTTCTCTCCTCGTTAGGGCATGCCTCTCAAAGTATACAAAAATTAGAGCGATGGTCGTTTGGAAAAATTATAAAATTTTTTAAATCTGTCACTCCCAAAGATATCGAAGCTCTATTTACCCCAGATATTCTTTCAAAATGGGAACGATGGAAAAAATTAGAAGCCATGGAGGAACTCTCCGAATTTCAAAAAGTAGAACACTACTATCTTTTCATGGATGTTAAAGCAGCTCTTTTGAGAGCCTGCCAAGAAAAAAAATCACTCGATATCTCAACTAAAACCTTCCAAACACTAGAAGCCATGGAAGCTAGACTTGCCCTGGCTCATCCCGGAGAAATTCATCCTTTGGTTCAAGAGGCCACTGCCCTGGCTCAGAAACTCGATCAGTCTGAGCAAGCATATCGCTTAGATCGCATTTTAAAGCTGAACCAAGCTGGAAGAGCCCTTTCGGATCTTGAAAAATTAGAAAAATTAAAACTGCTCGTGAAATCTGGCTGGACTGGCAATATTGGAAAAAGTGCTGAGCCTACATGGAGTTTCGCAGAATTCCAAGGACAACGAGCCAAGCTTCTAGATACACTTGATCACATTTACGATTTTGAACAAATGCAACGCTCTACCTATTTGCAAAGAACCTTTAAACGAGGAAAATTCAAAGAAGCTCTTTTGTACACCGCCTATAGTGATACCGCCAATATCGCTATTGAAGCTTGGGCCAGAGAACGTGAAGGACGTCCCTTTCTCTCTCCAGGCCTTGCTCACAATCTTATTTGGAACACCTACATTATGATCCCCATTTTTGCGACGTCAGGTTTAAGACTCGGCAGAGGTGATAAAATTTTTATTATTATTGTGAATGCCACAAGCTCAAGCTTCATTACTCAAAAAATGACCAAGTGGGGAGGAGATCTTTTAAATATAGAGGACGGAAACATCCTCACCCCTTCCCCTAAAATGCCTGTCTCTGAAATGCCAGCCTACTTATTGAGAGATACTTTTATCAATCACGATCCCACATTTGATAGTGGTTGGTTTTTATTTGATAGCGCTTGGTGTATGTTTCTTTCAACGCCTAGGGGAATTGGAGTCAGCCATCTCTCAAATTATATGGTCAGTCGGCCCGCACTCGATCAAAATGGATTCTTATTTGGAGCTGTGCGACAAAGTGTGCGTGCCGCTCCTGTCTTTGCTAATGAAACGTTAGGAGCAGCAACCTACACAGTCATCTATCCTCAATTTTTTGATAATCTCCAGTTTAATTTAAATCTTTTAGACGCTAAACTCGAAGTGATTGATCCTTGGCAAAGTGCCCAGTGGGAAACAGTTCAACCTAAACTCAGACTTTCTTTATCGATCCATTCTTCAACAAAACCAAAGCCTGTCCGTTTTCATTTGAGTGATGGCAAAAACGAACAATGGTTAGAGCTCCCCCAAGAACTTTGGAAAGAAACTCATGAACAATTTTATGATTTAACCTGGGAAAAAGAAATTACGTATGGCCAAGAACCGACATTCTACATTTTAGATGAACTTCAAATTTCTAATGAAAGCAGAAAAGTAGGAAGTAGCTTAAATCCTTTCCAAGAAAAAACACTCGAGGAAGGAAAGACTTTAGAGATTGAAGACGAACTTGTTGCGCTGGCACAAGCCGAAGATCCTTTCGTCCAAGGCTTATTTAAAGCTCTTCTTTCCATTTCCAAAGAAGCTTCTACGCAACTTCTAAAATCTAAACCTCATTTTGCAGCAGGCATGGTCTATATGGTGGGACAATATTTAGACGCGGTATCTTTAGATTTAGTTAAAGCTCAGAAGTCTGAAAGCACAAGCTTAGATATTTTAAAAGAAGCTGTTCAACTTACTAAAATGGTTAATTTTTCAGACACCCCCATTACAAAAGACCTTATCGATCAGCTGAACCAACGCCTAGAAGCGCTGACGTATGAAAGCATTCCTAACAATACCATTTTCTTTTCTGAGCCTGAATCT
This sequence comes from Deltaproteobacteria bacterium, assembly GCA_016193105.1. Lineage (GTDB taxonomy): Bacteria > Bdellovibrionota > JACOXK01 > 2-02-FULL-40-11 > 2-02-FULL-40-11 > JACPST01. The sequence continues at coordinate 5,701 of JACPSU010000061.1, forward strand.
CAACAAAAATGGCTTCATCTTCATACCTCAAAAATATTATCTGCTATTCAAGAAGATATCTTAAAAGAAACACGAAGCTCGTGGGGAGTTTTAGATGAAGGGAGCAAAGTGGATTGGTATACGCTGCAACTCTACCGAGGCTATAGTTTTGGGCTTTCCAAACTCTATCAATGGACAGGATCTTATTTCCGTGACTCCTCACAACTCTATCAAGTCTTGGATGAAATGAAAAATTACGGAAATGAACTCGAGCAATCTTGGACAGCCAGCCTCTATTGGTCGGATGACTATTTAGTTGAGTTTGCCAATAAGTTTAAACTTTTGGAGGAAGTATTAAAAGATTCATCTTCTTTTTAGCATTATCACTCAATGCAAGTTTTGCTTATGCCTTACCTCAGAACTTTGTTATCACCCCTCAATACACTCTGGGGACTGGAGAACACCGCCAATATAGGATCGAACTCTCTTCAAAAAACTCTTTGAATATTTTTTATGTGGATGGCACTTTTATTGCAGAAGTCCCCATCAACTTTTATCCTACGCATATCTCCTTAGAACCCTTTTTGGAAGACCCACAATATAAAGTCAGTGACAAACAGCACCTCATTCTCACTTTAGACACAGGAGAAATTCAAGAACTCTCCCTGCGAGAAGTTTTGGCGCAAGCCTTTAAAAATAGAGATACTCAGTTAGCAGAAAAAAAAGAAAAACATGACGAAGGGCTAGAATCTTACCTTTCGAGCTGGCGCTATACTCAAGTTCAAGCCTTTAATATTTTTGATGGCATCTTAGAAGGAATCCCCTTAGATGATGATCTTATCCCTCATACCGTTAATAAATACCTTTTCCAAACAACACCTCAAAAAATGGTTGCAGATGACTTAAAAAAGCAAGGACTCTTAGATGAATTTAGTTTTAAAGATAGCAGCCGTTTTCAGTCTCTGAGTCGTACCCATCACATCTCTTCTCTTTTATCGACTGCTGTCATTGTAGCTCTTCCTGTGGTTATCAAAGGACGCCAAATGTTAAAAGCGGGGCAAACTACAAAAACGCTTCGCCAAGGATTTAACCCAGAAACGTTTCGGGCTTTTCCAAAAGTTTTACTCGTCACTAATTTAACATGGGGGCTGGGAGAGCTTACCAAACAAGTGAAAGATCATGGCTGGGAACTGGCCCAGTGGAATGGTGGCCAAGCCACCTATAATGGAATCTTTATTAACACCCTGACAGGTGCCATTATGGTCATTGCTGCTTGTAAAATGAATCAAGTCTGGCGCACCGTGGCCATCATTGGCACGATTGATGTTCTATCTCCACTCTGTCAAAAATTTGAAAATAGGATCGTTCACCACGACGCTAAGCGTCCATACGATCCCATGCAAACCACATTTGATAAACTTTTCTTAGCCGCCTTTGCTCTACCCAAAAGCCAACTCAATTACTACTTCCAGCCTAAAGCAGTACAATGGGCAAAAACTCAAGGAGCCTACCCCATTGTTCACCAATGGGTGATTCCTTTAAGTATGAACACAATCAATGAAACGCTAGGCAATGGTGGATATTCCTGGACCGTAGAAGAAGGAAAAGAAAAACTACATGAAATCTTAGATCCTGCGGAAGAACTAAACGAGTTTAATCTTCAAGATTTTCTAAAAACTTTTTCTCAAGAACCATCAGGACAATAACTGAATCACTTCTTCATCTGTCGTTTGATCAAAGAGTTCATAAAAACTACTCACCGCTCCAAAAGAATCTGGGGCCTCACAATAAATAATGCCATCGGCCTCTTCTTTCAATGGAGCTAAGGAGCTTTGCGCAGCAATAGGAACAGCGACAATAATTTTTTTAGCTTTTTTAGCTTTGGCAGAATAAACCGCAGCCCGCATGGTCGCTCCCGTTGCAAGCCCATCATCAACAAGAATCACCGTTGTATTTTTTAAATCTAAGGGAGGACGATTTTTACGATAAAGCTCTAAGCGATGCTCGGCCTCTTTTTGTTCTTTGGCTGCCTC
>JACPSU010000062.1 GCA_016193105.1 Deltaproteobacteria bacterium
GGACGTTGTACTATCAGAAATCTGGCAAAAATATCCCCAAAGCTTACAATTTTGTTTCAAATCTTGTGTAATCAAAGGGACCACACAAATAGGAAAATCCCCAGCAATGCCTCCTCCAATCTGAAAAAATCCAACAGAGCCCTTGTGTGTATTTTCTTTGTACCAGCCGATGAGATGGCCCATTTGTTCGACGCCAGATTTAACCACATGATAGTTAGAAATTTTTTTCTTAAGAACATTGGAAACAAAAATATTTCCAAGTGTGGAATCTTCCCAACCCGGAGTATAAATAGGTAAGTTCTTCTCACAGGCCGCAACCATCCATGAATCTTTGGGATCAATTTGATAATGTTCTTTCAAAGTCCCCCCACGAATAAGTTCATACATATATTCATAGGGGAAAAAACTTTTTTTCTCTTGATCTGCTTTTTGCCAAAGTTTTAAAACTTTATGTTCAATTCGACGCATCGCTTCTTCCTCGGGAATACAGGTATCTGTCACCCGATTCATATTTTGTTTTAACAAAGCCACTTCGTCTTGATCTGACAAATTTCTATAATGAGGAACTTTTTTGTAGTGCTCGTGGGCGACGAGATTGAAAACATCTTCTTCAAGATTTGCACCGGTGCAACAAATGGCATGAACTTTTTCTTGTCGAATCATTTCAGCCAAGGTGAGCCCAAGCTCAGCAGTACTCATCGCTCCAGCCAACGTGATCATCATCTTGTTTCCTTTTTCGATATGTTTCACATAAGCTTCTGCAGCGTCGACAACAGTACTTGCATTAAAATGACGGAAATTATGTTTGATGAAATCTTTGATGTTCACAAAAATAGTGTGACACAAAATTTTTAAAAGTGCAAAACATTTTCGATTGCACGTTCAATATGATTTGAATCAGGAAGATATACATTTTCTCTCGAAAAATAAGGAACAGGCGTATCCCACCCTGTCACTCGCTCAATAGGCGCTTGCAAAGATAAAAATGCGAATTCTTGAATGCGCGCAGAAATTTCTGCTGCAATGCCGCCTGTACGATGCGCTTCGTGCACAATCACAACACGTCCTGTTTTTTTGACACTTTGAATAATCGTTTCTGTATCCATGGGAGAAATAGTAAGAAGATCTATTATTTCTGGATCCCATCCTTTTTGAGCCATTCCTTTTTCGATTGTTTTTTTCACTAAAGAAAGCATGGCTCCATAAGTAATAATCGTAAATTGAGAACCTGCGCGAACAACTTCTGCACGTCCAAGTGGCCAAATAGAATCGATATCTTCTTCGTCTACTGAAATATCTTCTCGAAAGGCACGATAAATAGAACTGGGCTCTAAAAAAATAACAGGATCATTCGAGCGAATAGAAGCTTTAATTAAACTCCTAGCTTTTCGAGGGCCTGAGGGAATCACAACCACAAGTCCTGGAATGTGTGTATAGATCATCTCTGTAGATTCTGAGTGATGCTCCAAAGCACGAATGCCCGCCCCATAGGGAGAGCGAAGAACCAGGGGAACAGTTTGGGCTCCCCACGTTCTCAAGCGCATCCGCGCAGCATGAGACTGAAGTTGATGGTAAGCTTGATACATAAATCCACTAAATTGAATTTCGCACACCGGTCTTTTTCCATAAATGGCAAGTCCAATGGAAGCTCCCACAATGCCTGATTCTGCAAGAGGGGTATCGACCACTCTCTCTGCTCCAAATTCAGAAAGTAAACCCTTGGTCACACGAAAAACGCCTCCATCCACCCCCACATCCTCTCCTAAGATAATGACATTGGGATCTCTCTTCATTTCTTCTCGAAGTCCAAGGTTGATCGCTTCAACCATGGTGAGTCTTTCTGTTCTACTCATCTTTAATCCTCTGCCTCTTCAAGTTCTCCAACTGCCGCAGCCCCTCCTCCACTTCCTCCTTTTTTCTCCGAAGCTCCTTTAATCACATTTCGCCCTTCAATATTTTTTGCCGCTAAATCTTTTTGCCATTGTAAATAAGGAGGGATTGCTTCATACACATAATTAAAAAAGGCGAGGGGATCGGGATTAGAATTTCGAAAGAGCTCTGCTTCTTCATATCCTTTTTTAATCTTCTCTTTTATTTTTTCTTCTAAAGCTTCTTCTTTTTTGGTGTCCCAAATTCCTTCTTTTTGAAGATAGGTACGAAACCGAAGCAGGGGATCTTTTTTCTTCCACTCTTCTTCTTCTTCTTTGCTTCGATAGACCGTAGGATCATCTGCTGTGGTATGCACACTTTGTCGATAGGTCACAGCTTCTATAAGAGTAGCCCCCTCTCCCCTTCGGGCTCTTTCTAGTGCCTCTTGGGTTGCCTGCGTAACAGCAAAAAAATCATTTCCATCGACTTGTATCCCTACGACACCATAGGCAAGGGCTTTTTGAGCTAAGGTTTGAGAGGCTGTTTGTTGTTTTCTAGAAGTTGAGATAGCCCATTGATTGTTTTGGCAGAAAAACACACAGGGAAGTTTGAGCGCTCCACAAAAATTAAGCCCTTCATGAAAATCGCCCTCTGATGTTGCGCCATCTCCAAAATAGACAATGGCTGCTCCCTTTTTTTTGTCTAACTTTATCCCCCACGCAACACCTGCTGCATAGGCACACTGACTTCCCACAGGAATAGCAATGGCCGTGTTGTGTGTTCCCTTGAGACTATAATTAGAATCTTCAAAGCCCATGAGATACAAAAAATAATTTTTAATGGAAAGTCCCCGTACCAACGCAGCCCCAGCTTCTCGAAATGACGGAATAAACCAATCTTCCCCTTTTAAGCATAGGGCCGATCCAACCTGGGCGGCTTCTTGTCCCAGGGCTGGAGCAAAAGTCCCAATGCGTCCTTGACGCTGATAGCGAAGAGCTTGCTCATCTAGCCTTCTAGATAAAAGCATATATTCGAAAGCCTGAATCAGGATCTCGCGACTTAATTTAAGTAAAAGATTTTTGTCGACAGTTCCATCTGGTGCTAAAATAGATAGACTCTCAACATCATACAAAGATATTTTTGCCCTAGGCATAATGCTTACCCCAAAAGTACAGTAATTTACTTATTTTTTGTCCTAAGTAAAGAATTTATTGAAGATGCGTCTTAAAAAATCGCAGGGTATGGCCTATCTCTAAAACGCGATTATCTCGTTTTTGAGAACCATGCCCTTCATCAGAAAAAATGATGAGCTGAGAAGGGATCTGTTTGGCTTGAAGCGTTTCATACATTTGAAGGGCTTCTCCCACAGGCACCCTCGGATCTGAGGCTCCTTGAATAACCATGAGAGGACTTTTGACTTTATCGATATATGTAATGGGAGAAAGTTTAAGTAAAATATCTTTTTCTTTTTCAGGATCCCCATATTCTGTCATGCGCAACTTTCTGCGATAGGGCGCTGTGTTTTGCAAAAAGGTGAAAAGATTACTCATCCCGACAAGCGCGACTCCGGCATCATAACTTCCCCCAAACATCGTCATCCCTATAAGCGTGGAATATCCTCCGTAGCTATACCCCATAATACCCACTTTGGGTTCTTTCCCATTTTTCTTCCATTGAGATTTAATAAATTTTGAGCAGTCTTCAATATCGGTAATCACATTGAGGCGCTTAGAACCATTATCCGAAAATAACCACGTCTTCCCATAGCCATCGCTCCCTCGGACATTGGGCTCAACATAGATATAACCACTATCCACAAACATTTGAGCAAAAACACTAAAGCCAGGATGACTTTGGCTTTCAGGCCCTCCATGAAAATGAACAATCACAGGGCAAGGCTCAGCACATTTTTTCGGACGACGCACAAACATCGGAATTTGTGTCCCATCCCGCGCAGGATAATGTTCCAACGCAGCTGATACAAATTGAGAGGTATCCACTTCTGGATTATTGGGGATCAGCCATTGGGTTAACTTTTTTCTCTTCCAGTCATAAACGTAATTAATCCGAGGAGCAGTGGCAGTCATAACCCCTAGTGTCGTATAGCGCCCCCCTTGCGTTGTCGCTCCAACCAAAACATGCTCGGCATGTGGAAATTTTGGAAGTTTGATCTTCTTAAAATTTCTTGCGTTGAGCGCTTCGACGCGCATATATCCTTCATCATTGATCGTATACAAAATATGCCGCTTGGGACGATCAATAGAAAAGCTATCCACATCTTTCTTCATCTCAGGAGTTATAGGAGTAAATTTTTGATCCTTCCATTGATAGAGTCTTCGAAATTCTCCAAATTTAGGAGTTAAAACAATAAGTTCTCCAGAACGCGCCCCATACTCCGCTGTATATTCTTCTTGTTCTCCTTGCCCAAAAAGGGGAATGAGCTTTGCCTTGGACAAAAGTTGTGGGGGTTGCCATTCATAATATTCACGATAAAGACTTCCTGTGGCTTTTTCTAAGAGAAGCGTCCCATCTTTTTTATGATCTGCAATACCCCAAATTCCATCCTCTGAAAACAAAAGCTCTTTAGTTTTCTTTTGAATATCATAGCGATAAAGGGCCCGTGAATCTGGCTTAATGTCATTGGCAGAAAAATACACCGTACGAGAACTATCCGTTATAAATTGATAAGCGGTTTGAACTCCTTCTTTGTGCTGAATGGGAAGAAGAGCTCCACCCTGGGCATTTTGTAAATAAAGGCCAGGATTTTCCTCTCCCTTGCGATCTCGAGATAAAACCAAATATTTTCCATCCGATGTTACTGATTCTAAGGAAGTCGGATCTTCTCCGCCTGTCATCTGCATGGGAAATCTTTTAGGTCCCTCGAGTCTCCACACTTGAGAAATACCTGTAATACTCCACGTAAAATAAAGTCTTTTTCCTTTATGCGACACCCTGCCTGGCGAAGGAGAACGCACATCCAGCATCGTTTGAATACGCCGCGAAAATTCAGAATCAAGTGATGGAGGAGTAAATTTTGCGATGACTTCCGGCGCTACACTTTTAGCCCCATGGCCAGAGTAGGATGGCTCGCTTGAAAAAACATTCGATGACCCCATCAAATTTATAACAATAAAAACTCTAATCAAAAACTTCACTTTGGCTCTCCTTTATTTTTTTCACTAAAATTTTCGCCTATTTTCCAAATGCCTTTTTCTCGAAAAGCTGGAATGTTTTGACGATGAGCTGCATTTAATACGGCTGGAGCAGATTTTTTGTGCTTCTTTGTATAGTCAGAAAGAGTCACAATGTTTTCTCCTTTTAAATAGGTAATTCTTTTGTGAAGTGATTCCATGAGAGCTAAAACCACAACTTTTTCTATTGTTTGGCTCTTTTTAGAATTTCGATAATCATTAAAAGCCTTATAGTATTCTTTCTTTTCTTTATTGCGAATAATGACGACTGGAAATCCCAGACGAAGAAATTGATAATTCATAAGCACGCGTCCAATACGTCCATTGCCATCATTGAAAGGATGGATAGTTTCAAAATCTAAGTGAAATTTCGCAATTTTATCTACAAAATAAGAGGATAAATCACTTGAATAGGAAGTTAAAATATTCTCTACCATTTGATCTACACGCTCAGGTGCTGGAGCGATATGAGTTCCCACGCGGACATATTCTCCTTTGGCACGAAAACGTCCTGCAATACCATCATCAATCCCACCCATAAGCATTTGGTGTAAGAATAAAATAACTTCCCTAGATAAATCTGTTTCTTGAACTTCACTACGAATATAGCCCATGACACGGGCAAGATTTTTTGCTTCAAAAACTTCACGTAGAGAAACGTTACGTGCCACTTCCATTTCAAGCAAAATCTTTTCAGTTTCTTTAAGCGTCAGAGTTGAATTTTCAATCGCGTTTGAGTTATAAACACTTTCTGGAATTTCTGCTTCATCGATCATAGCCAATAAAGAGTCTTTTCCTTTACCTTTACGCAGCTTGTCATATTCTAATTTTAAAGCTTGAAGTCTTTTTTTAATGGGATTGGTTATCGGCATATTTTTAGTGAATA
>JACPSU010000064.1 GCA_016193105.1 Deltaproteobacteria bacterium
ATGTATTGGATGCCATACCTGTTCTATCGCCTGTAAAAACATTTGGACAGATCGAAAAGGGGCAGAATACATGTGGTGGAACAATGTCGAAACAAAACCGGGGACAGGGTATCCCACAAAATGGGAAGATCAAGAGATTTATAAAGGGGGTTGGGAGAAAAAAGGGGAGCACATTCAACTCAGAGGGGCTGGAAAACGCAAAGGATTGGTGAACATTTTTCATAATCCTAATATGCCTGTGATTGATGATTATTATGAACCCTTTACGTATAAGTATTTAAATTTAATTGAATCTCCAGCGATGGATGATCAGCCGACAGCAAGGCCCGTTTCCCTCATTACCGGAAAACCGATTGATATTAAAATGGGACCTAATTGGGATGATGATTTAAGTGGAACCCCTGATTATGCTAGAAATGATCCAAATTTAAAAAACTTATCAGCTGCCGAGCAAGAAGCCATGTTTCATCTTGAAAAAATGGCATTTTATTATTTACCCAGAATTTGTAACCATTGTTTAAATCCTGCCTGTGTTGCCTCTTGTCCCTCGGGGGCCATCTACAAACGGGGAGAAGATGGAATTGTTCTGATTAATCAAGACGTTTGTCGTGCCTGGAGAATGCGTGTGACAGCGTGCCCCTATAAAAAATCTTACTATAATTGGAATACCGGAAAATCTGAAAAATGTATTTTATGTTACCCAAGAATTGAAGCTGGTTTTGCCCCCGCTTGTATGCATTCTTGTGTGGGGCGCATACGCTATTTGGGAGTGACGCTTTACGATGCGGATCAAATTAAAGCGATCGCTAGTTGCAATGAAAAAGAGCTGGTGGATCGTCAGCTAGAAATGCTACTGGATCCCTTTGACCCACAGGTCATTCGGGAAGCACAAACCAATGGTGTAGCAGATTCTACGATTAAAGCTGCCCAAAACTCCCCAACGTATAAATTTGCAAAAACGTGGGGATTGGCTTTGCCTCTTCATCCTGAGTTTCGAACACTTCCTATGCTTTTTTATGTCCCTCCACTTTTACCCGTCATGGCTTCTCTCAAAGAAGTAAAACAAGAAGAACAGGGGCAAAAATTGCATGAAGCGGCAAAACTTTGGGATGACAATTGGCTCTACGATACAAGCACCAAAGAACTTTGGGGGACATTAGATCAAGCGCGTTTTCCACTTAAATATTTGGCAAGTCTTTTTAGCGCTGGCGATGAAAGACAGGTGAAGGTGCGCTTAAAAAAACTTATGGCCGTTCGAATGTATCGACGGTGGAAAACAGTTGGAGATGTCACAGAAGAAAAATCAAATGAGGTTTTAAAAGATGCAGGATTAACGAAAGAGATGGCGGAAGATATTTACACGCTTACGGCGCTTGCAAAATTTGATGACAGGTTTGTGGTTCCGGCTTCTCACCGCGAGCAAGCGTTAGAGATGCTAGAATTTACGGGAGATAAAAAGGGGGCTACAGGATTTGGCTTTAAAGAATCCACCGCCCAAAGAGGACTTTAAAATGAATCATTATATCCTTTTGGCTGATTTATTTGAATACCCGATAGAAAATTATGTGGAAAAAGTAAAAGGGGTTCAAGGCTATCTTAAAAAGAACTACCTAGAAGCCTCTGAAACCTTATCTTCTTTTTCAAAGTATATTTTTCAAATGACTGTGAAAGATATTCAAGAACTCTATAGTCGTTCCTTTGATGTCCAGGCTGCCACAACACTGGATGTGGGTTATGTGATGTTTGGGGATGACTATAAAAGAGGGGAGCTCTTGGTCAATTTAAACCGCGAACATCGTGAGACTCAAAATGAATGTGGGCATGAACTTCCAGATCATCTGCCCAACATGCTTCGTCTCATTGCTAAATTAAAAGATAAAAAATTAGTGGTTGAGTTGGTGGAAGAGATTTTAGGGCCAGCCCTTTTAAAGATGATTTCTGATTTTGATCCCAAGCGTTTAGAGAATCGAGAAAAATTGTATCTAAAACATTATAAAACAGTCATTGAAATTGAGAGAGAAAAAGCTGTTATTTTCGGATATGCCTTGGGGGCACTCTATAAAGTTTTAAAAAAAGATTTTTTACTCGTTGAAAAAGTTATTTTACCCGCCACGTCTGAATTTTTACACTTTGTAAACAAGGAGAATGAACTTGAATGCACTCAATAATTTTTTCTTTAGTGCGTTTCCTTATATGGCGCTTGTCGTTTTTTTGATTGGAACGATTTATCGTTATAGGACAACAGGGTTTAAGTTTTCCTCCCTCTCTTCTCAGTTTTTAGAAAGCAGGGGACTTTTTTGGGGAGTCATCCCATTTCATTTTGGGATCTTGGTTGTTTTTTTAGGACATCTTTTGGCTTTTTGTTTCCCCAAAGGGCAGCTTTTGTGGAATTCTCAGCCTGTTCGACTGATCCTTCTCGAAGTGACTGCATTTACGTTTGGGGTCAGTGTTTTCATAGGTCTGATAGCTCTTATTGTAAGACGATTTACCAACCCAAGAATTCGAGTGGTCACCAATGTGATGGATACGGTGATTGAGTTTTTGTTACTTGTGCAAGTCATTTTAGGTTGCTGGATTGCTTTGGGGTATCGGTGGGGCTCTTCCTGGTTTGCAGCAGATATATCTCCTTATTTGTGGTCTATTTTAAAGTTGAATCCTCAAATTGACGCGGTGTCTGCTATGCCTTGGATCATTAAACTGCATGTCATTGGCGCCTTTTTAATTATTCTTTTAATTCCTTTTACAAGGTTGATTCACTTTTTAGTGGCTCCTATTCCTTATATGTGGCGGCCCTATCAAAAAGTCATTTGGAACTGGGATCGGAAAAAAATTCGTTTGGCGGATGAGCAATGGAGCCATCACAGGCCTAGAAATAATTAAGCATGCAAGAAAAAAGCACAGCTCAATCTCATAAGATTCTTTTTTTAAACACGCTGGCCTTTACCGTATGTTTCGCAGCGTGGATGCTCAATGGGGTGCTTGTTACTTTTTTATCGACCAATCAGATTTTTAAATGGGGGCCTATTGAACTAGGCTGGCTCA
>JACPSU010000065.1 GCA_016193105.1 Deltaproteobacteria bacterium
GTAAAAAAGTAGAAAGAATTTTAAAAAGCGTGGTTTTCCCTCCTCCATTGGGCCCCAAAAATACAAAAATTTCACCTTTGGCCACCTCAAAGGTAACTTCAGAGAGCGCACATCGCTTTCCGTAATAATGTGTCAATTTTTTAACTTCTAAAACAGCTGACATCTCTTTTCCTTTTTGATAAAGCTAGCATTCTATGCCGTCTCAAGCAACGATTGTAAAGAAGAAAGTTTTAACTCCAGATTTAGTCATCATGTGGCTCAAGCCCAATATCCCCTTTACCTTTAAACCAGGCCAATATTGCACCATAGGCATCAAAAATATTGAACGCCCTTACTCCATTGCCTCGGCTCCCCATGAAGAATTGATTGAGTTTTTCTTAGAAGTTGTCCCTAAAACATTAGAAACAGAAAAATCTCTCTCTCCAAAACTCTATGATCTTTCTGTGGGAGATACAGTAAGCCTGAGGCCCAACGCAAAAGGGATGTTTCTGTTAGAAGAAAAATATCCCACGCAAGTGATGATTTCTACTACCACCTGCATTGCTCCCTATATCAGTATGGTACGTGCGTATTTGGCAGGATATTATAAAACTACATTTACAAAACCTATTTATCTTTTTCATGGCGTAAGCTACCAAGACGAGTTTGGATACTTGGAAGAATTGAAAGCTGCAGAAAAAACAGGTAAGATTATGTATGTCCCCACCGTCAGTCGGGACACCGAAGCCAGAAATACGAGCTGGAAAGGTCAAATAGGTCGAGTCAATATCATCTTAAACGACTATTTTAAAAAACTAAATATCCTACCTCAGGAATCTTTACTCTACCTGTGTGGAAATAAAAAAATGATCGAAGAACTAAGAAAACTCAACCAAGTTGGGTTCAAAATAAAGGAAGAAATTTTCTTCTAGTCATCCTGAACGAAGCGAAGGCGGCCTTAAGATCGAAAGAAGAATAGATCCTCCCAAGACAACCGCAAGGACTACTAAAGAAGTTAAAACAGGAATATGAAAGACATGTGAAAGAAGCATTTTTATACCGATAAATACAAGAATAATTGAAAGCCCGTATTTTAAATAATGAAATAAAGTCATCATCCCGGCTAAAGCAAAATAAAGAGACCGTAGTCCCAAAACGGCCATTAAATTAGAACTATAGACAATAAAAGGATCTGAACTAATCGCGAGCACCGCAGGAATAGAATCAATCGCAAAAACCACATCTGTCATTTCCACAACTAGGAGCGTCACAAAGAGCGGCGTTGCAAATAACTTCCCATGTTGCTTGATAAAGAAACTTCCTCCATCATAAGAGGTCGTCACAGGTATAAAATGTTTAAAGAGCCTTAAGATTGGATTTTTTTCAGGACGAATTTCTCGCTCTTTTCCGGAGGCCATCTTAAGTCCTGTAAGAACCAAAAAACCTCCAAAAACATACATAATCCAATGAAACTGTTGAATGAGAGCCACTCCACCCAAAATAAAGGTCGCCCGCATCAAAACCACACCTAGGATTCCCCAAAAAAGAATTTTATGCTGATAGAGAGCTGGAATTTTAAAATAAAGAAAGAGCTGGATAAAAACAAAAAGGTTATCCACACTCAGCGATTCTTCTAAAAGATAGCCTGTTAAAAACTGAAGGGCAGACTCTGGCCCCTTAAAAAAATAAATCCCCACATTAAAAAGGAGTGCCAGACTGATCCAAAACGCACTCCATAAAAGCGCTTCTTTGACTTGAATAACATGGGCCTTACGATGAAAGACCACCAAATCTAAAAAAAGAAGAGAAAAAATAAAAACATGAAAAAGAACCCAAAGTAAAATTTGAGAAGACATTTAATAGTTTTAAGCTAAATGACTTCGGGATGGCAAACAAAAATTTCCTGAGCAATCTCTCGATCTACTGTAAATTGTGAATTTCCGACCTGAAACACAAAAGAAGGAAACTTTCTCATGAGATGAATATCCCTGCCCGGTAAGATTCCCATCGCCAAAAGCTTAGCCTGAATATCGCTTTTGCTCGCCCCTAATGCATATATGCGAGCTCGAGCCCCTGCGGAAAGCTGACCCAAGTTCTTTAAAGAGCTTGTTTTTTTGGATGAAAGAGCTTCCATACGTTTACCTTTCTAAAAAAATGAACTACGTTGGTTTCACGAGGAGATTCATATCCACAATACGGACATTTTATCTTTTGACACCCTCCAAATACAGCACAGCTGCGACATGTTTTTTCGGCATTCAAGATTAAAAATGTTCTTGCACAAAAAGAACAGGTCATAAGATAACCCCAAAAATATTAAACCCTAAATTTAATAAAAATCCTGTCCCAAAGGCCATAGCAAAAATAAAAGCAGACATGAGAAGCGTTGTTTGAAGTCCCCTTTCCTTTTTCATAATTAAAAACTGGGCAACACACGGTAAAAATAAGGTCAACGTGATTGCGGCAATGGCCAATTGATTATGGGTTAAGAGATTTTTACTCTGTAAATCAAAAAGCCCTGCTGCTCCATAATCCCTTCTAAAAAAACCAAATAAAATAATAATAGCTGCCTCAGCAGGCAATCCAAGAGCACTCACTAAGGGTTTCAAAAGTTCAATAATCCAACCAAAAAGTCCTGTAAGTTGACCCGCCCAAATGAGAACACTTGCAATCACAAAAAGAGGCAAGACCTCCATAAAATACCATTGAATTCTAGATAACGTCTTGCTCATGACATTGGAAAACAGGGGAAGTCTTAAAGGAGGAAGCTCCATAAAAAATTGGGGCTGACGTCCCGGTAACAATTTAGCGGTTAGATAGCCAATCAGAAAAAATTCTCCAATCACAACTCCGCCCCATAAAAACAAGGCAGACGGAACTGGAGATAAAAGCGCTAAAATAAGCCCAAGCTGCGCTGAACAGGGAATGGCAAGCGCCAAAAGTAGCGTGGCAATCACTTTTTCTCTCTTGGTTTCTAAAATCCGCGTTACCATGGTAGCCATCGTGTCGCATCCCAGTCCTAAGACCATCGGAATGACAGCCCTGCCATTGAGTCCAATTTTTTTAAAAGATCGATCTAAAAGAAGTGCAAGCCTGGGCAAATAACCAGAGTCTTCAATCATAGAAAAAGCGATAAAAAAAGTTCCCACAATAGGCAAAACAATCGCCATAGCATATCGAACCCCTAAGGTAAAAACGCCATATTCTCCAACAAAAAGATCTTGAATCACCTTCCACGGAAGAAGCCCCTGAACCAAAGACGTTATCCAGGGATTTATATGATTTTCAAAAATCGTTGTTTCTATAAAATCGACCAAGGTCCCTGACCCAAAAACACCTACAAATTGATAGAGCCCATAATAAAGAATGAGCGCCACAATAGGATAGCCGGTCAGAGGATGGATCATCAGTTGACTTAAAAAGTTTGAAATTTTTAAAGAGGATCGTTTAGGAGAACTCACACTTTGCGAAACCAAAGCATCCACAGCTTTTTGTCGATTCATCGTAATCACAAAACGCAAGGGCTCTGAATATCCAGCGGCTGTTTTTTGAACCAGCTCTTTTATTTTTACATACGCTTCCCCTTCTTCCTTTTGAACCAGCGTTTCCACATACGGATCTTCTTGAAGAAGTAAAAGTGCAAGCGTTTGCTTAGAGACAGCATAGGAAGACTTCAGACATTCTATGATTTGTAGTAGAGCTTTTTGAAGAGGCTCATCTAAATAGTCAATGTGCGAATTCATAAATTTTTTCTTTCAATAGACGCATCCCCACGCCTTGAGTTGAAACAGTTTTAATGACAGGCAGCCTCAAATATTTTTCCAAGATTGGAGCCTGAATCTCAATCCCTGATTTTTCGGCCTCATCACTCATATTAAGAGCCAAAATCAAAGGAAGCCCCACTTCTCGAAGCTGAAAGGTAAGCGGAAGCATTCTTTCTAAATTTTTTGCATCGACCACATGAATCATCGCATGAAGATTCCCCTCAAAAATAATCTTTCGAGAAACTCGTTCTTCATCTGTAATAGGCAAAAGACTGTACATGCCTGGGGTATCAATGACTTCATAGAGTTTTTCTTGAATGGTCATTGTGCCTCGAGCCAAAGAAACTGTGGTCCCTGGATAATTTGAAACAGACACGTAAAGCTTGGTCAGTTGATTAAAGAGAGCACTTTTGCCAACATTGGGGCTCCCTACTAAAGCAATTTTGGTCATAATTGAGAATGATTCTCAATATCGTTGGTACCGCACTTCGAAACTCTTGTCAATTTCTTCGTAAGAGCTGATTTAATTTATCTTCTTTTTTAGGCTGTGGCGTATCTTTTTGATTTTGTTCATCTTTACTTTCTTTATCTTCTTCCTTATCTTCCTTTTTGTCTTTTTTGTTATTTTCTAAGATGGATTCCTCTTCTGGCGGATTGGGCGCAGGGGGCTCAGCAGGATGGATTCTAAAATCTTCTTGGCCTAAAAGAGTAGACCTAAATTGAGGATCTTTAAACTCAGAAGAAAGATCCAGCCCCGTCCCTAGCTGCCATTCTCCTAAGGTAGGATAAGAGGTATAAACCATGCGATAAGATCTTTCCCCTTTTCTGCTAAAAATTCTAAACATTGAACCTTTGGAAGAATAATATTCTTTTCGCCCCACTCTCCCTATAGGTCCTATTGGCACATAGTAGATATTTTGATCAAACTGAGCATGATAAGGAATACCATTTTCTAAAGAAACAGCTCCCCACTTCCCCTCATTATACAGAATATTTTTAATAAACTTTGTTCCACCCCCATTATCTGAGATCCACAACTCAAAATATCCATTATTAAATAAAATGTTTCCTGAAATTTCATTCATCGGCGAAGAGTTCAAAGTAATCCCATAGGCTTTATTTCGATAAAAAATATTATCTTTAATCACATTGGCTTGCGCATAGGAATAAAGTTCCAACGCCACAGCTGATCCACGAACTGTATTTTCAGTAATTTGATTTTGAAATCCTCCAAAAATAGAAATACCAGCCCCCCAAACTCCCTCAATGGTGCATTTCTTCACAACACAAAAACGGCATTGAGATAAATTAATGCCTCGATAGGCCCCAGGAGCAATGGTTAATCCTTCGATCGTCACATATTGAGCCCCATAGAGCATCACTGCATCTCTGCGAAGAGCTTCAAGGCGCGGCGTTTGTCCATTTTTTACTCGAATCACCAACGTATGCTCAGGACTTGTAATGGGAGCTAGACTTAAAAACTCTTGATACGTTTCGCTATCTTCAAATTCAATCTCCCACGCTTGATTGGCAGCCACCAAGTTTCTCGGCATCGCTGCCACAGCTCCCTGGAGTGATGAAAAATCTCCCCGACGTTTCGCAATTGATTTCTTTACTTTTTGTACTCCAAAATCAATTCCTAAGGATTCAAGAGCCCTCTTTTCTTCTACGCTTTGAAGATCTTGATCCATGAGTTGCCATTGTGAAAGAGAAACGACCTCTTGATTTCCCACACGGGCTAATTTTGCTTGCTCAATGTTAAATTGATTAAAATCAAAAATAGTTTGGGGTGGAATCGTCGTTGCAATACGATAAAAATATTCTCCGCGGCTTCCCCCATCCATCACATTATAAATGAACTGATTGCTCACTCCAGTACTATGATCTATCGAAAGTCCTGTAGGATTATTAAAAAGGACATTGTTGCGCATAAGATTGGATGAAGCATTAAAACCAAGGGTAATTCCTGTAAAGAATGTATGATAAATAAAATTGTTTTCTATCTGGTTTTTAGCACTATCCACTATAAAAATACCCACATTACAACTATAGATTCGACTATTCATGATGGAAGAAGATTGAACCCGATAAAAAGTAATTCCTTGATAAGCGGCTCCCGCCACGATTGAATTTTTGATCGTCACATGAGAACTCATATCCACCGACACTCCATGTCCTCTTTCTCCAATAAACTTGAGTCCTTCTAAAGTCACATAGGAAGCCCTTGAAATTTGAAATGCCACCCCCCTGAAAGACTGAATTTGAGGAGTCACTCCAGAGGCCGCTCTCACAACGATCTGATGCCTTGCATCTGTTCTTTTGTTAAAAATACGTGCCACATCTTGCACATAAGGGCCTTCGTCTTGAATTTCGATCGTCCATGTCTCATTTTTCTGTACTAAGTCTTGTGGAATCGCTTCAAGCGCAGTTTTAAGAGAAGAAAAATTCCCCCCAGATTTCTTAACGGTTTTAAAAACAACCGTTTGAGAAAAGGAAAAGAGTGGAAAGAAAAATAAAAGAAGAACTATTCCTGTAACTGCATTTTTTATACGCATATCCAAAGATATTTTAAGAAGAGCAAACATCATGCCAACACACACCGACGATATGCAAAGTTTAGAATAGCCAATAACTGTCAATATTTTTCACAATGGCAAGTAATAATTACCTAATCGCCAAGCCTGCAAATAACTCACCCAAGAAATAAAGAAGGATGAGGGAAAGATATAGTACTTGATTTTTCTCGGTATATTTAATGTTCAAAATCCTACTCCAATATTTTTTTCATATGCCTTGTTTGATACGATCATAAGGTCTCGCATTTCATGAACGATAAATAGTTTGGCTAGATCTCCGTGGAAAGATTGTTTATTGATCAATAAAAATTGAGGATCTGAAGATTGCTTCATGGTGGTTAGAAGATCGTCTGTAATGTCTTGAAATTTTCCGTCTTTGTATTCTTTGCTAAAATGGAAATTTAAAACATACCTCATGCCACGCTCGTAATAGAATGGGGGGGGGGATTGAGAGATAATTTTTTGCACGGTCCACTTGAGATCGGCATATTGCTTAAAATGGGATTGATCCCGTAAGACTTTGCTTTTGAATAAAGTAAATGGCGTGCATGAAAAAATGAAGGCCAGGCCGAGTGAGACCACCAAGCTCCCGTATCCAAATATTTTTTTTAAGGATTCCTTGAGCAGATAGTCACAGGCGATGCCGCACATGAGAGCCAATGCGGGATTTAATGGAAAAAGATAATACCCCTGTTTTTTAGATTCAGCGATAGATAGGGGGAGTAAGACGGCCGCACACCACACCACAGAAGTGATCAGAATTGATTTTTGAGTGGCAGACTGTTTTTTATAAAAATAGAACGAGATTGCAGCAAAAGGCAGTAAGTACATATAACGCTTCAAAAGAACATTTAAGTAAAATAAAGGACCATCATTATAGGGTCCACTGCCTTTTGTTCTCCAAAAAGAAAAAAAAGAGGTATTGGGATCATAGGAAGATACGATCAATGTATACGTGCAGATTAAAAGAAAAGGCATAAGACACATTCCAGTCCAGAAATGAGAAGACTTTAGACTCTGACGATTATAAAGGAGAACATAGAAACCGATGACTGCAAACGGCAACAATCCAAAAGGTCCTTTGGTGAGGAGTGCAAGTCCAATACAAGTGCCAGAAAGATAGAATAATTTATAGTGTCTATGGGCGGCCCAGATCCCTAAAAAAATGGCAGCCGTTGTGAAAAAAATAAGAGGAATGTCAAGCAGACAAAGACTGGAGTAAATCATAAATCTTGGTGAAATTAAAAGAAACAAGCCAGACAAAAATCCCATCCATTTGGAAAAAAAATATGTTCCAAATGCAAAGATCATGAGAATAAGACTGCATCCCATGATGGAACTTAACACCTTCGATGTATATTCTGAGATCCCAAAAATTTTATATACTCCTGCCACCATCCAACGAAATAAAAGTGGATGATCTTTCAGTCCAAAATCATTTTGAAGTTTGGGATCTGGTGGATAGAACACGCCTTGGGTGGCTAAGAGGGCCGCCTGGCTGCTATATGCATAATGATCAATACGCACAGAACCATCAGTCCATGTAAATGGGAATATAACGACGACCGATAGTGCCAGAAGAATAATTGCTAAAAATGATATAGAACAGGATCTAAAGTGCGATACTAGCATATCTCCTCACTAGTATAAAAGATTTCCATTGTATATTTTTTTTGAGAGGTGATATTTATTTTCCATATGCCTACCTCTGACATCGTCAAAAGATGGCGGCCCAGACCGCGCGCTCCCAGAACTCTATCAAGCCTCTAGAAACATTCAATATTTCTTTTCTACACCTTTAGACAATCCAGTCCTTTTACGCCTTTTGTACCTAGAAAAAGGCTTATCCACTAGGGAAGTTGCCAAAAAATATGGTCATTCTAAATCCTTTGTACTTGATCTACTTAAGACCCATAAAATCATTCGTCGTATTCCCCATCAAAATAAAGGCCCTCACTCCAATCCAGCTTATGGCCTTAAATGGAATCGAGACCGACTTTGTAAAGATAAAACACAACAGACAATAATCAAACTCATATTAGCTCTCAAGAAAGCTCATCTTTCTCTCAGAGAAATCTGTGATGAATTGGTTATTAGGGGAATCTTCTCAAAACATGGTAAAAAATGGCACCCTCAAATGATCAAGCGTATTTTGGATAGATGCAAATAATAAGGGACTTAGATGCTTTGGCAAAAGCACTATTTTAGATTGTTAAGTTCACCGACGGGTAGACTGTGACAGGGTTGGAGCAGAGGTTTTTTCCGTTGATTTCTCAGTCCCGACCAAAGCGACACCAACTTTTTTTCTTCAAAAACATCGGTGTCCAATAGACTAACACAGCTTTAAATAGAAAACCTAATTATGAAACCTTGTCACCTCAAATTCATGACCAAAGGGATCAGCAAAAACATAACTCATTTTGTCGGGATGATCTTTACTGTCTACAACTATCTGAGCATTTACTTTTTTAGCA
>JACPSU010000081.1 GCA_016193105.1 Deltaproteobacteria bacterium
GGGAGGGGGTTCTATTGATGCGGATATTACAGTGACCGTTCGTCCATTGGTGGGGGGTCGTCCCTTGGGTGGAACGCGAGAAAATGTGCATGTCGAAGGCGCGTATGGATATCTATGGGATGTCGAAGATTCTGATTTTGTGGATGTCGATGCTTTAGAATATCACAAGTCAGGTCTGAGAGAACGCTAAGAAAAAAAATAGTTTAAATTTAAAAGGCCAGAAGAAAACTCTTTTGGCCTTTTTTATTTTTCGTCTATGCAGCGGGGAATACCAAGGGTGATTTGGAAAGAACCGTTATTGGCTTTGGTCAGCGTAGAGTCATCGCTGGTTTGGGAAATAAATCTGAGCCCCACATCTTCAATCATTTGCTTAATAGCATCGATATAATAAATGCCTTCATAAGAAAATTGAATAGGTCTAAAATATCTTTCTTCTGTTAAACAATTTTTGTGTCGATAGGAAAGGTTGATTTGTACGGTATCTGAAAAAAATCCATCTTCTTGTGTGTCACATTGAAAGATGCGAATTATAAGACCTGTCACGGAATTGAGATCAGATATGAAGGAGCGTGCTTTTTCACAAAAATCAGAGCCATTGCTTACCGAGACTCTGTTTCGGCTGATTTCAATACTTCCTGCCTGTGCGACAAGCGAAAGGAGCATTCCTATTGCGATACCTATAAATCCATTGAGTATTTTCTTTCTATTCATATCGAAGTCCTCCTTATAGAAAGTCCCCCTTATACCCCAGCTTTGCCTAAAAAACAAGCACTCCAATCTAGACAGAATTTTAAATTATGGTATATAGGGGACCTATTTCTAAGGAGGTAAAAGTATGAAAAAATCAAAAACAAAACTTATTTTAATAGGAGCATTGCTTTTGGTGGGAGGATGCTTGGGAACGTATACGATGGATGAAGAAGTATTTTATAAGTCAGATGAATTTGGCAGTGATACGGATGTGACTCAAATAAGACTTCAGGGATCGGCATGTATTAAAGAGGTGCGAGATGAGTTTGGAACCAGTGTCGATGTGAAAGTGAAAGAACTTCCCATGAGAGCGTGTGTCCCTTACTTAGTAGCACAAGCGGTGAAAGAAAGATTTGGGGCATGTCAACCCAATGAGTTTGTTTTGGAACGAGACGAATTTGGAACAAATGTAGACTCAAGCACACTTATTTTAAATCAAGATTGTCTTTGCTATGTTGAAATTCGAGATGAATTTGGAACCAACGTAGATGTCACCAGAAAATTTGCATCTCTAGATCAATGCAATCGATTCTTTGGGCCTGAAGAATTCTCTACTGTAAGGCTCATTGCAGAAGAAATTGCAAACAAATATAAATAAAAAATAAAAGAAGAGGGGAAAAAATATGCTTATTCTCACTCAGCTTCGAATTCGTTCGAATAAACATATTTTCCCCCTCTTTCTTACAGCTGTTTTATTTGTTCTTAGCGTTTCTTCCCATTTAGCAGCTGCTCTTCTCCCAGAAGATGGAAGTCGGCCAGTTCAAGGGTGGGTTCATTCCGTTATTAAATCTACCTGGCCCAAGGTTCAGTATGAGTATGGTGGGATTGAAGATATCAGTTTACTTCGGGAAGTTTTCCAAAAAGAAGGGCTCATCCTAAGAACGATTGAAGTTGAAACGCGGCTCAGACAATGGTTTCAAGATCATCTTTTATTTAATGACCAAGGAGAGCTTCTTCAGATGGCGCCCATGGAATATAAGGTTCTTTTAGATTATCCCCCTTCTTTAAGTACGTTTTATACTTTAGACGATCGAGATGTGTATGATCCCTTCTGGCTCAAAGGTGTAGCGCGTGAGTTGGGTCGTCCGATAAAAAAACTTAAAGTCACACGTGTTGAGGGGGGAGAGCTGATTTCTGGAACACGGGGTGGAGAGCCCTATGCCATTATTGATGAAAATGTGATCCGGCGTGCTCAATCTCAATTTAAACTTTCTTTTGAAGAAGCCAAAATACAGGTAGCCCAAGACTTAGAAGTGAAAGAAGAAAATCTCATCTCTCTTTTTTTAGATGAGGATGAAGATTTTCCAACGCATTTAGATACATGGATAACAGCATTGCCCGAAGGAAAAATTTTAGTTCAAAAAGATACTCAGTTTCAGCCCATCATTCAGCAGTTAAAAGAAAATGGATTTACCGTTATAGAAGCGTCAGGTCTATTTAAAGACGTAAATTTTTTTAATGGATTTGTCGTTCGCAGCCCCAAAGATAGTGCGCTTATTGTCATCACAAACAAAAGCAAAAATGAAGAACTCAACCAAGCTTGGGAAAAGATGCTTAAAGATCAAGGTGTAGCACGTGTCTATTTTTTAGGTCGTTGGCATCCCGATGCTGGGATCGATTGCGCAGGAACGTTTTTTTAACGAGGTATTTTATGAGCAAGATCTTCTAAGATATGGGGATTTGCTTCTAAAAATTGTAATGCTTCTTCAATTTCTTGTCGTTTTATTTTTAAATAGTGTTGAGATGCAGCGGGGAGTGTGGGACGTCCTTGAATGAGAGCATTCTGGCGTAACATCTCTTGAGCTCTTGCTCGTATTTGCTCTAAGCCCGGTATTTCTTGAAAACCTAAGGTTGCCATGGCCTTATGTGTTTGGGCTAATTCAGTTAACCAAAGGTGTTGTGCAATGTTTTGCTGATTGAAAAATTGAACCATTTGTAAAAAATGAGCTCCTTCTTCTTTTCCCAGTTTAGAGAGGGTGAGTTCTATAAGCTTTGGAGCTTCTAAATTTAAAAACTCTTGAGCTGGTATTCCTAGTTTTTGAGCCATCTTTTCTCGAACCAAAGAGAGCGTAAGTGGGGTGCTGGCTTCAATCCCTAAGTTTTTAGCATAGAGAGGAATTTTAAGGCTTACAAACCAGTTGGTTTTTGCATGAAAGAGTTGAAGGGCACGTTTGGTTTCAAATTTTGCCCAAGGAAGAATTAAAACAGAGAGGCCTCCCGTAATGACGGCGTCCCAAAAAACACCATTTCTCATTTTGTCGAAGTCTTCGTAATTGTTGCCTCCAGGGCCATTTCCTCCAGCTGCAATAATTTCTTCAGGGATGGCACTTGAAAGATAAAAGTTTTCTTTGTCTTGAATAATGTGATAAGAGCGGGGCGTTTTAACAAGCAAGTGATGGCCGGATTGTACGATGGCATCACTTAGTAAAAATACACCAATGGCTACTGCGCCCAGTTGAGCACCCGGGATAAAATAAAGAATAATTTGGAGTGTAAATAGTCCCCAGAAAACATAACTGTGGAAAGAACTATCAAACCAACTATCCAGAAATCCTTCAGAAAGTTCAGACATCATATCCGTGTGCATTTTTCGAAATGAGGTGACACGCCATTCTTGAGTTGGATATTCTTGTTTCACTAATTCTAGGGCTTGATCGAGGATAAAAGAGTCTAGGACAAATTCTTTAACTTCATCAATGGATCTGGCATGAACAACTTTATCAATGTTTTTTCGGATCAAAAGATCTTGGGCTACCAAAGCTTCTCTGATCATTAAAGTTTCTACATACCCCTTCATCCATTCATCTACAGTGGCTCCGCCTTTATCAAGGTAGACAGCTTTTCTTTGCTTTCGCAATTCTTGAACACGTTTGAGGCGTTCTACCGTGGAAGGAGATAATAGGTTTTCTTGGGTTCCAATAAAATATTCGGGATGGACATATCCTTCATGAAAATATCGAAGATGTCCCTCTAACGTTCGAAGTTCGGCCAGGATTTTTCTATTTTGAGCAATGGCTTCTTCTCTTTGTTGTTCTGACATGTCCTTTAAAAATTCTCGTTGCTTCTTGAAATATTCTTCTGAAAATTTTCTAAAGCTAAAATCCGAAGGCTCAAGAAGTCTAGGAATAGAAAAGGAGTGATTTTTGGATGCTGCTGCATAAAACTTTTGAATGTGTTGTTCGCCTTCATCTAGAAATGTTTCTACCTCTTGTCGTGTCACTCCGTCTTGTTTTTTTAAATCTTGAATGTGGTGGAGAAATGTTTTTTCTTCACGCTCGTGGTTGGTATTGCCTGTGCCAGATTCCATGGGCATATCCAAAATACGAATAATGTTGGTAATAATGGCCCGCTTGGTTTTGAGAAATTCTACTTTTTCTTTGGTGGTAGCAAAAAAGTCATCTAAAGTTTCAGTGTCTTTGGGATTTAATCTTTTAATTTTTTCACCCAGTTTTTCTAACCCTTTCAGCGCCTCTTTAAGTTTTTTCTTTTCATGAATCTTATCTTTTTCTCGAGGATCTCGTTTAGGAATTCCATACATCATCACAGGATCTACATAAGTCATTTCTGAATAGGCAGGGATGGGAAGAGTTATGGTTTCGAGCATAGTTTGCACTTGATCGACAAGAGATTGATAGGTCGTTACAAGCTCTTCTTTTGACTGAACCTTTGTAAATTCTCCGATGTGTTTTACTAAAAAGAGATTATCTCCAATGGAAGAAATGAGCGTGGCCAAAAGAACTCCAAAATTGGATGGATTCATTTCAATAGGCTTTATCTGAGGGAACTTATGGACGGGCATCAAATCTGGAATGGATGGATCGGCAGGATAAGGAACCATGGCGTTCATCTCTTCTTTATCCATTTCGCTATCATACCAAGCTTGTTCAATTTTTCGGCTAGGAATAAGTGTATGCCCCCATGAGACGTGTTTATTAAAATTATAGAGAAGAAGCGCTTGGATTTGCTCATCGATTTGGGCAATTTGTTCTTGAGCTCCCTCAATTTGAGCTGAGAGTTTTAAAAATTCTATCGCAGATTTTACGGCCGCCGGTGCCGAAGAATCAAAAGTAGAAAACCATTGTAAACTAATACTAGGCGTTAATTCTTGCTCGTAGTCTGCAAGGTATTTTTGCTCAAGCTGCTCAGCTTCTTCAGGGGCCATTTCTTTGGGATTTAAGAAATGATATTCCACGTGATCGTGGAAAAATTTCTTTTTAATTTCAAGGATCCTTGTTTTGATCCATCGGGCCAGTTCTCGAGGTTCGTATTCGGAAAGAGAAAAGGGATGGAGATAAAGAGTCTTTTTAAGTTCGGTTTGGGTGGCATCTTTTTCTATTTTGATCCAAGAACTTTTTTCAAAATACTCTTCAAAGCGTTTTTCTAGAGCATCCCACATCCTGGGAGCATGGCTCATGAGGTTTTTATAACGATCAAGCGTGATCAAGGTTGGAATGTCTTGTTGACTAAGATGATCCCCTAAGAATTGATTAAAATTGGTTTGTCTTTGTCGTTCTTGATCTTGAAGCATGGAGCCGAAAGAGTGGTTTAGGGATCTAAAGTGGGTGGAGAGTTTTCCGAAGAATTCTTTATTTTTGAGATGAGTTTCGGGCCAGTAGGAATTAATTTTTAAAAGTTGTTTGCCGAGATACTGAACGGTTTGCAATTTTAAAATATTGAGCCATGCTGCTTGATTTTGTTCTCTTAAAAAAGAGGAGAGCTCGATGGCAATTTTAAACGTATCTGAAAAAAATATTCGATCGTCTTTAAAATAAATCAGCGTTGTGAAAGTTTCTTTGGTGGATTGAAATGTTTCTGGCTTAGCAATGATCGCTTTGATCTGATCAACTTTATTGAAAGGGAATCTTAACTGCCAAGTGTCGTCTAGGGTGTCGAAAGGATTTGAAAGAGGGAATGCCTTCAGAGAGGCTACAAGATATTGTATGAGAGCTCCTAGATAAACTTTGATTAAGGTGATTTGAATTTCAATCGGTGCATTTTCGAGAAGGAGATAGTCTTGAACTTTTGTTTTAAGGTCACGCATCTCCATGCTAAGAAGTTCAAATTTTTTTTCAGGAGAATGGCTGTTCCAGTGAGAATTTGCTCCCTTAGGAGTTAAAAAGAAAGGATCGTTTAAAAAATCTGGAACATGAAAAGGCAAAGAAGGCGATGCAGGAGGAGCAGAAAGGGCGTCCGAATGGCATTGGCGACAGTGGGTGCCTTGGGTCAGCGACCCTTCTTGAACTCCAGGCAAAAGTTTTTCTCCTTCTGCCACATTGTGGCCTGAGAAAGATTTTGGTTTTTGAATTTCATATTCTTGAAGAAGTCTCTGGCTCATAAGCTCTATAGCTTTGGCCCCCATCAAAATTTGGTCTCTCAATTGGTTTTCAGAAGGGAGTGGAGAAAGTGGAGTGCTTTGAGCATAGGCCAGCTGTGGAAAACTGTTTGACACCATGGCAAAAGTAAAGAGAAAGATCAATAAGGAGGCAATGGTTCTTTGAAATAAGGTGAAGCAGGGTCTCATACGGCCTAAAATATATGCAAGTTAAATGCCAAGGATATTTTTAAAAATATGAGTAATATTAGGTATTTAATAGTTGTATTTTTATTTTTAAGAAGTCAAAAGTGTCCATATTTGTTACCTTGTCCAATAGATACGCAAAAAATAGATAAAAAAAGGGTATTTTTATAAGACAACGTCCATAATCTTGACAAATTTATAAAAAGCACGGTTTTTAAGCAGAAATATATTATTATAACTATTTGAATTTATTAATAAATTCAAATAACGCTTTGGCATGCTCTTTGCTAAATGTCATCCTGAACGAAGTGAAGGATCTAGATTCCTCGCTTCGCTTGGAATGACAAGATTCAGAATAACATTCTTTCAGAAACTTTTTATCATCGTTGCCATTCTTCTCTTCCCCTATGTTTCCTATGCAAATAATCCCTATTATGAATTGGCGGCAGAAGTGTTGGAGAGAATGATTGCCAAAGCAGCATATAAAAGCGAGACAAAGATTTTATTGGGGAGTTGGGCCGCTGAAAGAGAGGCGGCCATTCAAGCCATTTTGGCCAAGAAATCTTATGATCCTAAAGTGGTTGATGCCATCCGTGCCAATCTCGAAACTCCACAAAAAGCTTTGCTCCATGTGGAAGGGGTCGAAATGGGGGCACGGCTTTCTACTTTGCATTCGAAATGGGAAAAACTTTTGTGCTCCTTAGCGCAGGACGAAGCGGTCGTGCGTCCTATGATTATGACGGCAACCCAACTCGTGCAAAAAGAACTTGTGACGCTCACTCAAAATCCGGCCGCTCATCAAAATCTTTTGCACTATTATCGTGAAGAAATTGGAAAAATCCTTGAAGAAGTGAGGACCCATCCTGGGAGGCTGGAAGGATTATCTGAAGTTGAGCAAACTTTAGCTAGGATCGAAGCTACTTTTCAAACCTCTATGAAGCCAAAAGAATTTACTCCTGGCGCAAAAGAAGTGATGGAAGAAACTTTGACAGAGGCCAATCTCAAATTGCAACGAAGTATTCTATTTTTGGAAGAGGCTATGTCAGGAGAAACTTTGGGAAATGGCGTCATCCCTCCGATTGCTGCAGGAGGAAGAGCGGGTGTGTCCTTAAAAACACTTCGAGTTGTTCAAAATTCTACCCAGCAGTATATTGATCGATTGCGATCTTTAAGCCAACTCATCGATGGGTATAGTTTTTCTCTCGTTTCAGCACGTATTGAAGGGATTGAACTGGAATTTCTATTGGCCCAAATTCGTTTTGGGACTCTAGAGGCGCAGCAATTTTCTTTTCATCAATTGGTTCGTTATTTTAATACCGCCAAGCAACGGTTGCCTACGGATGTTGTTAAAGAAATGCTGGCCAATAAGAACCAGCAGTTTCGTCACTATGTGGTAGAGTCCTATAAAAAAGAAGGGGCCTTGCCTGCTCCTATTTTAGCTGCTTTAGATCGAGAGCTTTTTAAAACACGTCTTTTTTTTCCAGGGGAAAAAGAATTTGCAGAGGCGGTTGAGACGATGGTGGCTTTAATTTCCTATTCTGAAGAAACAGCTTTAGGCAAAGCGTTGCTCCTTGCAGAAAAAACAGCTCTAGAAAGAGTAGGCCTTGTGCGGGCGCTTGGGCATGTGGATTCTCATTATGCCTTTTCAATCCTTTTAGAAGTTCTTCCAACGCTAGGCCGGCGAGAGGATATTTTATTTCGAGCTTGCTTAGAAGAGCTGGTCAATAATGTAAAAATTCATAGAGGGGGACGTATTCAAAGGTTAAGAGATGTTTTAGTTCCTTTGCTGGAGGCGGATGTGCCAATGCAAAGAGAAGTCATTCTGGCTCTCTCTCAATTTCCTCAGTCAGAAACCGTTATACAAGTGGTGCGTCCTTTTTTATCCCATTTAGACCCTGAGCTTCGAGCAGCTGCGGCAGTGTTTTTTTTAGACAAGGAACCTCATCTGCTGTATGAACTCGTCAAACTCTTAGAATTGCCACCGCAGGCCTTGTCTTCAGAGGCAAAACTTTTAGTCTTATCCAAGATCAAAGAAAATATTTCAGAGATATCGCTGCTTAAAAATTCTTTGTTGTATTTGGCTGAGCAGGATTCCTCAGTTACTGTCCGGATAGAAGCTCTTTCACTTTTGGCCAAGAGCAAAGAGCCCCAAGCTGCAGAAGGGTTACTCTCTCTTTTTAACGAAGCTTCCGGCTCCCAAAAAAGAAAAATCCTAATTGAACTTCTCACTCATTTTGAAGATCGCTCAACACTTCGGAAAACTCTAAAAAAGATTGTCGAATTTTATCAAGATCCCAGATATCAATTTGATTTATTC
The DNA here is from genome assembly GCA_016193105.1 of Deltaproteobacteria bacterium. GTDB lineage: Bacteria > Bdellovibrionota > JACOXK01 > 2-02-FULL-40-11 > 2-02-FULL-40-11 > JACPST01. Next base: position 8,586 of record JACPSU010000081.1, read on the forward strand.
GATGTCGTCGGTCAAGAACATGCTTTAAGTCAAAGACTAGTCTCTCTTAAAAACGACCCCGATGTGCTCAAATATATCTATTCTTTAGATACAAATTCCAATCCAGGATTGAGAGAATTTATAGCGGTTGTTTTTCAATGACGGCTGATTATGAATGTTTTTGAGCGTAAATTTCATCCATAATTTTATGGATGTTATAAGTGAAGTTCCATTCAGGATAGTGAGAGCGAAATTTTTCTACACTAGAAATATACCAAATATGATCTCCTTTGCGAGCTTGTTCAGAATAAATGATTTTGGCTTTCTTTTTTAAAGCCCGTTCACAATATTCAACAGCTTCTTTCATGGAAATATTTGAATGCCTGGATCCTCCCATATTATAAACTTCTCCACATCTGGGATTTTTATAAAAATGCCAAAAGGCATTTACTAAGTCAAAGGAGTGAATATTATCTCTGACTTGTTTCCCCTTGTAACCATAAATTGTATATTGTTTATCTAAAGCGATACACTTAATTAAGTAAGCAAGAAAACCATGGAGTTCTGCTCCTTGATGCAAAGGGCCTGTGAGACATCCTCCTCTAAAACAGGCTGTTTTAAGACCAAAATATTTTCCGTATTCCTGAACAAGGATATCTGCTGCTACCTTTGATGCTCCAAATATGCTATGCAGTGTTTGATCCACGGACATACTTTCAGTGATCCCAGGGTAAAAGGGATGCTCAGAAGATAATTCCCATCGAGATTCTAATTCTTTTAAAGGGAGGGTGTTGGGTCTATCCCCGTAGACTTTATTGGTAGAAGTAAAAATAAATACAGCCTGGGGACAATAATGTCTGAAGTTCTCTAGTATGTTTAAGGTGCCATTGGCGTTGATTTCAAAATCGGTGAAGGGTTCTCTGGCAGCCCAATCATGGGAAGGTTGTGCGGCGGCATGAATAATAAGATCGAAAGAGTGTTTTTTAAAAACGGCTTCTATTTTTTCTTTATGGCGGATATCGATACTTGTGTGAATGTATTTATCTTTAAATTTTTTTTCTAATCGTTTTTGATTTTCAATGACACTGGCCTCTTTTCCAAAAAAATAGGCACGCATATTATTATCTATTCCTGTGACTCTAAAATCTCTCTCAATAAAAAATTCTACAGCTTGTGAGCCAATTAAACCTGCAGATCCTGTAATAAGTAATTCTTTCATATTATACAAAATAACGTCGAGTAACGCCCCATAAGCACCATTTTAAGTAATGAGGTGCCATTTTAAATATTTTAAAATTGGATTTCCCAGCTGTACGCCCATACCAAATCGTGGGAACTTCAGTCAGCGTAAAGCCTTTTATATAAGCTTTAATGGGGATCTCAATTGAAATCTCAAAGCCTTTACTTTCGATGTTAATGGCTTTCAGAATTTTATGATGATACATTTTAAAAGCGTTTGTGATGTCATGGGTAGGTATTCTGAGTAAAAAATAAAGTATAAGACTTGCTAAATAAGATAAAAAAGATTTTATGGCAGGAGCCCTGACGGACTGCCCCGATTTGATATAACGAGAGCCACAGACAATATCAAATCCTTCTTGTGTTTTTGAATACATAACATTGATTGTTTGTGCATCGTCACAGGAATCTGCCATGACCGGGACAACATAGTCACCCGTAGCGGCGTATAGTCCTTTTTTTAAAGTATTTGCAAATCCATTTTCTCCATCATTATCTATTAGAGTAAGATTTTGATACTTATCTTTTAAGTTTGTTACTACTTCCTTGGTCGCATCTGTAGAATGGTCATTTACAACGATAATTTCATGGTTCATTTTTAAGGTGCTTTCTAAACCAGAAATGACTTTGTGGATAGATCCCGCTTCATTGTGTGCAGGGATAACGATGGATACACTTACTTTCATTGGATAACCTTATAAATATGGATCGTTTCATTAGAGAAAGCTAAGTTGAATTTATCAGAATGGTCCTGTGCCCATTTGTCTTCCAAGGGGAAGGCGAGCTCTTTTGTTTGGTGTAGAGAGTAAATAAATAAATAATCTGTATTTTTTCTTAGGAGATTCTGTAGCCATACGGAATACTCTGCATCTGCACGATAATTTCCTTTTTCACTCAAGCTTTGATGGAGCTCTGCAAAATTTTCTCCCCAGCGATATCGGCTATTTAAAAAAGTGTGTAATTTGGCTGGCTCTGTTTGATTTACAGAAACGTAATAAACAGTGTTCTTGAACTGAGTTCCATAGAGAGGAAAAGGAACGGGACGTCCTGTATAAGCGATATGATTCCCAGAGGTATGACTGTTTAACCAGTTCCAAGCTCTTGTAGCATCTGGCCAAAAGCCAGAATAGTCTTCCATGGTGATATATCGGGGATATTCATTCTTCACATAGTCTTTCTCTAAAAATATAACCATACAAGCAAGAAGAATTCCTAACGCTCCTCCATACAAAAGTCTATTTTTAAAAGTCCATTGTTTTACTGTCTTCGTTATGCAAGGGGATAAGAAGAATATGAGCGCAGCAGCAATGATAGATGCAATCAGTTCTAATTTTTCAGCAATTTCAAACATGCTTCCGATGACGCAGATGATGACTAAAGTTTTAACGATGTATTTAGGAATATTTAAAATTTTAATAGTATAAAAGCTAATAATGCTTCCCATGGCAAATAAAGCATATAAATATCTGGTATTTGCTAAGGGAATAACAAACCGATAAACCAAATACATTAAAAAGGGTAAAAGTAAAAAATATAAAAAATTTGGGGTGAGTATTTTTTTCTGTTTTATCCAGCTGATAGGCAAGGCTAAAAACAGGGAGGGAAGTATAAATAAACAGGTTTGA
>JACPSU010000082.1 GCA_016193105.1 Deltaproteobacteria bacterium
AAGATGATGTCAAGAAGATCCCCGCTTTCGCGGGGATGACACTTATTCCCATTCAATGGTACTGGGTGGTTTGGAGGATATATCGTAGACGACACGATTCACACCTGGAACTTCATTAATGATGCGGCTAGAAATTTTTCCTAAAAGATCGTAAGGGAGAGGAACCCAATCGGCTGTCATTCCATCTTCACTTTTCACGGCTCGAAGCGCCACCACATTTTCATATGTACGCTCATCCCCCATCACCCCTACTGTTTTCACAGGTAAAAGAACTGCAAAAGACTGCCACACTTTTCGGTACCACCCTGCTTTTTTAATTTCATCCACAACCACATGATCGGCTTTTCGAATCAGCTCTAACCGCTCTGGAGTAATTTCTCCTAAAATGCGCACCGCAAGCCCAGGGCCTGGAAAAGGTTGGCGATAAATAAATTCATCTTCAATCCCAAGTTCTTTTCCTAAAAGCCGCACTTCATCTTTAAAAAGTTCTCGCAAGGGCTCAATGAGCTCCAAATTCATATGGGCAGGCAATCCCCCCACATTGTGATGGCTTTTAATGGTCACCGATGGCCCTCCATCAAAAGAAACAGATTCAATGACGTCTGGATAGAGAGTTCCTTGTGCCAAGAACTTTGCATTAGGAATTTTCTTTGCTTCTGCTTCAAAAACTTCAATAAACACTCGGCCAATAATTTTTCTTTTTTGTTCGGGATCTGTCACCCCCTTAAGCTCAGTTAAAAAATTCTGGCTTGCATCGATATATTTTAAATTCATATTTTTTTGATTTTTAAAAAGACTAATCACTTTTTGTTCTTCATTCAAACGCAAGAGTCCATTATTAATGAAAAGAAGTGTGAGCTGCTCCCTAATGGCTTTGTGAAGCAAAAAAGCGGTCACAGAAGAATCCACCCCCCCACTTAATCCCAAAACCACATGGTTATCTCCCACTTGTTTTTTTATTTTATCCACCGAATGATCAATGAAAGATTTCATCGTCCAAGAAGGCGAAGCTTTGCTTACTTTAAAAATAAAATTAGAAAGAATATCTCGCCCCTGAGGCGTGTGAGCCACTTCTGGATGAAATTGAAGCGCAAAAAGTGAAGAATTTTTATTTTTACAGGCCGCAACAGGAGAATTTGAAGATCTTGCAATAGGAATAAAATTTGGAGGCAATTTTTTAATTCGATCTCCATGGCTCATCCACACCGTAAGGGCTTTTGGATTTTGAAGACCAAAAAATAAATCAGAATCTTCCAGGGCTTCGATTTCAGCTTTTCCAAACTCACGCTTATCTGCTTTTTCAACTTCCCCCCCAAGCATGTGGCAAATCAGCTGCATTCCATAACAAATTCCTAATATAGGAATACCCAGCTCAAATAATTTTGGATCTACAGTGTAGGCCTTTGGAGATAAAACAGAGGCTGGCCCTCCCGATAAAATAATTCCTTTGGGATTCCAAGATTTAATTTCAGACAGATCATAGTGATAGGGATGAATTTCAGAATACACTTGAAGTTCGCGAATGCGACGTGCAATCAACTGCGTATATTGAGAACCAAAATCTAAAATTAAAAAGCTATCTTGTGGCCTGGACATATACACTTTAACTGGGTCTATAGTTGGGGGCTTCCTTCGTAATGGTCACATCATGGACATGGCTTTCCCTGTGACCATGTGAGGTCATACGAATAAACTTAGCTTTCTCTTGAAGCTCAGAAATGGTGCGACATCCCACATATCCCATCCCAGAGCGCACCCCCCCTAAAAGCTGATAAATGCTAGCAGACAAAGGTCCTTTATACGGAACCATTCCTTCAATTCCTTCTGGAACAAGTTTATCTAAACTATCGGTATCACTTTGAGAATACCTGTCACGGCTGCCTTGAAGCATTGCGCCCAAAGATCCCATCCCTCGATAAACCTTCACACTTCTTCCTTGATAAAGGATCGTTTCTCCAGGACTTTCATCTGTTCCTGCAAATAAATTTCCAAGCATAATCGAATGGGCCCCACCCGCCAAAGCTTTCACAATATCGCCTGAGTAACGAATTCCGCCATCCGCAATAAGAGGGACATCGTATTTTCGAAGCATCGCAGCACAATCAAAAATGGCGCTCATTTGGGGAACCCCAATGCCCGCCACAATGCGCGTGGTGCAAATAGATCCCGGCCCTACTCCAATTTTTACGGCATGCGCCCCAGCTTTAATGAGGCGCTCTGCCCCTTCAGCCGTTGCTACGTTGCCTGCAATAATGACGATATTTTTAAAATTAGATCGACTGGCCTGTACAGCTTCGATGACGTTTTTAGAATCCCCATGTGCCGTATCAATCACAATGACATCCACTTTATTTTTTAACAAAAGTTCAATTCTTTCTTCACGGTCTTGCGAAACTCCGACCGCTGCAGCCACTCTTAAACGTCCAAAACGATCTTTATTGGCATGAGGAAAGTTAATCGATTTTTGAATATCTTTAATGGTAATCAGCCCTTTTAAATTTCCCGCTTCGTCGATGACAGGTAATTTTTCAATCCGATGTTTTTGTAAAATTGCCTTGGCCTGCTCAAGCGTTGTCCCAACCGGCGCAGTCACCAAATTCTTTTTGGTCATGACTTCATGAATAGAGAGATCTAAATTTTGTTCAAATCGAAGATCGCGATTGGTGAGAATCCCCACCAATTTCCCAGCTTGTGTAATGGGGACTCCAGAAATTTTATACTGATGCATCACCTCTAAAGCTTGTGAAAGTTTTTGTTCTGGAGCCATCGTAATAGGATCTAAAATCATTCCACTTTCAGATTTCTTCACTTTCTCTACTTCAAAGGCTTGATTTTTAGGGGATAAATTTTTGTGAATAACCCCGATCCCCCCTTCTCGGGCCATGGTGATCGCAGTTTTGGATTCTGTCACAGTATCCATGGCAGCAGAAAGAAGCGGAATATTGAGCCATACATCTGCGGCCAGACGCGTTCTTAAACTCACCTCTTTAGGCAAGCATTCAGATTGTTGAGGAACTAAAAGAACATCATCAAATGTGAGCCCTTCTCGAATGGATGGCTCTATTGGTTGCACCATGTAAAAGTATTACTAAGACTCACGGCATTTGTCAATTGCCTAAGATTTCATCACCTAGAAAGCTATGGGGCATCGCCTTAGAAAGCCGGACCTGGACAAATTTCCCGATGAGAGATCGATCTCCTTTAAAATGCACAATCTTATGTGTTTCGGTTCTTCCTTGAAGGACTCCAGAAGCATCTTTTTCAACCAAAACTTCGTATGTTTCCCCAACCAAGGCCTGATTTTTCTCTAAGGCAATTTCATCTTGAAGGGATTGAAGCCTTTGCAAGCGTTCATCTTTTTCTTCATTAGAGACATCGTCTTTCCATTCATGCGCCAACGTTCCTACTCTGGGAGAATATCGAAAAGAATATACAAAGTCATAACGGACATCT
>JACPSU010000083.1 GCA_016193105.1 Deltaproteobacteria bacterium
AAAAAGTTTTAGCCACTCTTTTTCCTCAAGAAGAAGAAGTTTTGGATAGTATCCGAAAGCTACCAGTAGCAGCAAAAACTGCACAAAATTTCACTCGTTGCGCAACGAGTACTTTGGTTAAAAAGGAGGCAGTGAAACCTATTGCACCCAAAAGATTTAAAGTTGAATTTAGTGCTTCAGAAGAACTTACAAAAAAGATTCAACGGGCAAAAGAAATCTTAAGACACAAATATCCAAAAGGAAATCTCGAAGATATTATTGATGAGGCACTAGAGCTTTTGCTGGAGAAAAAAGATCCGGAGAGGAAGATTAAGAGAGCTTCCGAAAAAGAGATTCTTCGGGCTGAACGCCCTCAGAATGACGCTGCTGTTCGGAATGACAATAGGTACATCCCCCAAGCAATCCAAAGAGAAGTCTACAAAAGAGACGAAGGACAATGTTCCTACAGGAGCTCCGAAGGAAAACAGTGTGGGGAGAGAAATTTTTTAGAATTGGATCATGTTTGGCCATTTGCCTTGGGTGGAGATTCTATGCCAGAAAATCTAAGGTTGCTTTGCAGAACGCATAATCAATGGAGAAGTGAAAGAACGTTTGGAGTTAGGCAGTAGAATACAAATTTTTCTAATCCATTTTTAATCTTTTCGGGCTTATTTTTTTTGCTCTTTTTCCCGATATAAAGAGTAAGATGAAGTTTTTGTGGAACGTTGCCTGGTTAGTCTTTGTGAGCGGCTGTGCCTATTTGCCCATTCAAAATCAGCATACGGTGAAAAAAGGGGAAACATTGGCCGGCATTGCCCACCGCTACCATCTTGACCAAAAAAAGTTGGCAGAGTTGAACGGTCTAGAAAATATTGATCATTTATTGCCAGCCCAAATGCCTGTGATAAAACTTTCAAATCGTGAGCCCTCTTATTACAAAAAAGCAGCCTATACGATGCCCTCAAATCGTTTCATTTGGCCCATCCAAGGGACTCTTTCTTCTAAGTTTGGTCGAAGGTGGGGGACATTTCATAACGGCATTGACATTTCTTCCTCCTTTGGTAAACCGATAAAATCTGCTGCTCCTGGGCGAGTCATTTACAGTGGGCAAGAATCTGGGTATGGAAAACTAGTCATTATTTATCATGGAGAAAACTATTCAACCGTTTATGCTCATGCTTCAAAACTTCTGGCAAAAAAAGGAGAATCCGTGAGACGCGGACAAATTATTGGATATGTGGGATCTACGGGACGCTCAACAGGCCCCCATCTTCATTTTGAAATTAGAAGACACAAAGAAGCTCAAAACCCTCTTAATTATCTCCCATGAACTCACTTCAAGTTTCTAAAATTACGCCTAGTTTTTCTTGGAAAAATGAGGAAATTTTCATTGCTGGCCCCTGCGCCATTGAAAACGAAGAAAATTTAGAACAAGTTGCCTCTGTACTAGAATCCTGCCAGTGGAAGTTTTTACGAGGAGGGGCGTTTAAACCCCGAACTTCTCCCTATAGCTTTCAAGGATTGGGAGAAGAGGGACTTCGAATATTAAATCGTGTTTCACAAAAATATCATCTGTATTCTGTAAGCGAAGTCTTGTCTCCTGAAGAAGTTCCCTTGGTGGCAGAATATGTAGACATCTTACAAATCGGATCGCGCAACGCCCAAAATTTTTCTTTACTTAAAAAAGTAGGGGAATGCAAAAAGCCTATTCTTCTTAAACGGGGGATGATGATGAAACTCGAAGAATTTTTATTGGCGGCTGAATACATTGCTGAAAAAGGAAATTCCAATATTATTTTATGTGAGCGAGGCATTCGTACATTTGAAACGGCTACGAGAAACACTCTTGATTTAAGTGCGATTCCTTATTTAAAAGAGCGCACTTCTTTACCTGTGGTCGTGGATCCTTCCCACGCCACAGGTAAAGCATCCTATGTAACCCCTTTGGCCAAAGCAGCACTTGCATGTGGCGCCGATGGCCTCATGATTGAAGTCCACCCCAATCCCCAAAAAGCTCTGAGCGATGGAGAGCAGTCTTTAAATTTGGAACAGTTTAAGAGTTTAGTAAGTCAGATTTAGTGCAACGGCACTCGTGCCGCGGTACTAATATTGAACAATCGAAAAAATATCGTAATTTTTAAGTTTTTCTCGCCCCTTTTTTAAGAAAGCAAGCTCAATTAAGAAAGCCAGGCCTACGATATTTCCCTGTAATTGGTGAACAAGTTCTGCAACGGCTTTGCAGGTCCCCCCTGTAGCCAAGAGATCATCTACAATTAAAACCCGTTGGCCAGGGTGAATGGAGTCTTCATGAATTTCTAAGTGGTCAGAGCCGTACTCAAGGTCGTAAGATTTTTTAATCGTGCGATAGGGGAGCTTTCCAGTTTTTCTTACAATCGTAAATCCACATTCGAGTTTATAGGCTAAAACAGCGCCAAAGATAAAACCTCGAGATTCAATTCCTACCACACGATCAATTTTTTCACTCCGATAGCGCTCTGTAAAAATATCAATGACTTTATGAAAGAGCTTGGGGTCATTCAGCAGGGGCGTAATATCCTTAAAAACAATCCCTTTTTTAGGAAAATCTGGGATATCTCTAATCTTTGCCTTAATGGTATCCATATTTAAAAACATGTTCTGCAATTTCAATAGCTAAAGCAATAAGAAAATAGCTAGCACTTTTAACCCATTCACGTCCTTTTTTTATCTTATACAAGTCCATTTGTCCTAAAAGAGGCCCTTGGAATTTTCGTAAGGGAAGAAAACAAAAAACTTGTCTTTGGTACATCGTATAAAGCTCTGTATAGTTGCTTCTTAAAAAACGCTTTTCCTCGCTAATAATAATTAATGTATAAACAAAGATATAAAGTCCTATAAATAAAAATAAAGTATACCATTGACCAAGCATCAAACATAATCCCAGCCCAATAAAAAAATTAGCTACATAAATAGGATGACGGACATAACGATAAGGCCCTATCGTTATGAGGTTCATCACCGCCCCATGATAACTTACAGACCATAGCCGAAGTAAAGTTCCCAACACCATAAGGGCTAGGCCAGCTCCATCCATTTCCATATTCATAAATGGAGATGCAAAGAACAGATGATTCATATTTAACACCGCAAAGAAATAAAAAAGAATAAAAATAACTTCTCTATACCAAGATATCCATCGTCCTATAAGTTCGATGGGAGATTCATAGTGGTTTATTGCATCTAGATCTTCAATAGTACGAAATGGAAATGGTGTGCGCACAAATTGCAAAGTATAGAAAAATACACTATACATGCAAGAGAAAATATACATATGCGAAAAATTTACTTAGATTATAACGCTACAACACCGCTCAAACCTCAAGTCTATGAAGCGATGGTGCCGTATTTAAAAGAGCACTATGGAAATCCTTCGAGCATTCATTGGGCGGGGCAAGCAGCAAAAGAAGCCTTAATGATCGCCCGCGAGCAAGTTGCAGGGCTCTTTCATGTTGATCCTCAGGAAATCGTATTTACCAGTGGGGGGACAGAAGCCAATAACCTAGCCCTTAAAGGGGCTTTTGAGATGCTCCAAAAAAAAGGACGACACATCATTACAACGCAAGTCGAGCACAAATCTATTTTAGAGTGCTGTGACTATCTTAAAAAACATGGAGCTGAAATCACGACTGTTCCCGTTCACACGAACGGACAAATTAATTTAGAAGCTTTAAAAGCCGCCATTCGCCCCGATACGATTTTAATCAGTATCCAGGCGGCTAATAATGAAACCGGCGTTCTCATGCCCCTAAAAGAAATTGGAGACATTGCCCGAGCCCATACTATTTTATTTCATACGGATGCCGTTCAGCTGGCAGGAAAACAAGAGCTTTTTTTAGATTCACTTTCCATCGATCTTGTTTCTATTTCCAGTCACAAAATTTATGGCCCCAAGGGGGCAGGAGCGTTGATCCTTCGAAATGCTTTAAAGCTAGAGTGCGTCCTTCACGGAGGGAATCAAGAACGAAAACGAAGAGGGGGGACAGAAAATGTTGCTGCCATTGTCGGTTTTGGCGCAGCCTGTGAATCGATAAAACAAGAAATGAAAGAGGAAACTGCCAGGTTAGAAATATTGAGAAATAAATTAGAAGAGGGGATTTTCAAAACAATTCCAGAGTCTATCCTCAACGGACAAGACTCTCCTCGTGTCCCCAATACTTTAAATGTTAGTTTTAAAGGGATTGAGGCTGAAGGATTACTCCTTAATTTAGATTTAAAAGGGATTGCTGCCTCTTCTGGATCTGCGTGTTCTTCAGGATCTCTGGATCCCTCACATGTTTTATTGGCGAGTTTTAGAAATTCTTCCAGAAATGGTGGGGCGGCTTCGAACTCTCAATGAGGCTTGCCAATGAAAAAGAAACGAGTGGTCGTAGCCCTCTCTGGCGGCGTGGATTCCTCAGCAGCCGCAGCACTTTTAAAAGAAGAGGGGCATGAGGTCATTGGAATTTCCATGCAACTTTATGATCATTCCAAGCTCGAAGAAAGTCGTTTTGACAGCTGCTGCTCTTTAAAAGATGTGGATGTGGCTAGACGTGTGGCTCAAATTTTAGATATCCCTTTTTATGTTTTAAATTTTGAAAAAGTTTTTAAAGAAAAAGTTGTAGACTATTTTACAAATGACTATCTTCAAGGCCGAACTCCTAATCCCTGTGTGAAGTGTAATGAAGATGTAAAATTTAAACATTTAATTTTAAAAGCCAAAGAACTAGAAGCCGACATCCTTGCCACGGGGCATTATGTGCGAAATGTGTATGACGAAAAATCTCAAACCTATCAGCTTTTAAAAGCCAAAGATCGCAAGAAAGATCAAAGCTACTTTTTATTTGGCACCTCTCCCAAAGAGCTCCCCTTTTTACGTTTTCCTCTAGGGGATCTTGAAAAAACTGAGGTCAGAGAGATCGCCCGAAAAGCCCAACTTCCCAATGCCGCTAAAAAAGAGAGTATGGAAATTTGCTTTATTCCAGACAATAACTATGGCGCCTTTATTGAAAAACAGATGCAAGATCGGGATCAAACTGCATTTAAAGGAAATATTGTGGATAAGGAAGGGGAGGTTTTAGGAAAACATGATGGCTCTTTTAACTTTACGGTGGGACAGCGAAAGGGTTTAGGAGTTTCAAATAGTAATCCCTTATATGTTTTAAACGTCGATTCCTGCAGCAAAAATGTTACGGTGGGTTCGAATGAAGATCTTTTTTCTCAAGGACTCACTGCGAAAAATATTCATTGGATCTGTCCCCCTACGGGGAATTCTTTATCTGTAAAAATTAGACATAGCACTAAAGATATCGAGTGCACGTTAGAAGAAGAAGGTCCAAAGTCCTTTAAACTTAAATTTAGAGAGCCCCAAAGAGCGGTGACTCCCGGCCAAGCAGCGGTGCTTTACGAAGGAGATGTTCTTTTAGGGGGAGGGTGGATCGAAAAAGGCTATGTCTAAAAAAATAGCCATTGCAACCCTAGGCTGTAAGGTCAATCAATATGATTCTGCCCAGCTTACAGAAATTTTAAAAAAGGATGATTATCAAATTGTCTCTGACCAAGAGGCTGCCGATGTGTATATTGTTAATAGCTGCACCGTCACCGCCAAAGCAGATCAAGAAGCCAGGCATCTTTTAAGACGATTTCAAAAGAAAAATCCCAATGCCACGTTGGTACTCACAGGCTGCTATGCACAAACGCATGCCGAAGAATTGTCGAAATTTTCTTCCGTCCATTATGTAGTGGGGAACACTTTAAAAACAAAAATTTCAGAGATTTTAAAAGAACAAAAGACAAAACCGAAAATTCCGGAGCTTCACATCCAAAATGCTTTTCAGGTTCCTGAGCTTCCTCAGATTGAAATTGAGTCTTTCCCAGACCACACACGTGTATTTTTAAAAATTCAAGATGGGTGCGATGACTTTTGTACATTTTGCATTATTCCTTACGCCCGAGGAAAAAGCAGAAGCTTAACCCCTGAGGCCGTGATCTCCCAAATGAATCTTTTGGTCCAAAAAGAGACCCAGGATTTGTCTCCTAAAACAAACTTGGCAGAGCTCATTAGTAAGATTGAAAAAGAAACCTCTCTCCTTCGTCTTCGGATCAGCTCTCTTGAGCCCGAAGATGTGAATGATGAGCTTTTGTCTGTCTTGAAAAATTCAGAAAAATTTTGTCCTCATTTTCATCTCCCTTTGCAGTCGGGAGAAGATTTTATTTTAAAAAAGATGCAAAGAAATTACACGACGCACTATTATGAAAATTTAATTTCAAAAATTACCCGAGACTTTAAAGATGTTTTTATTGGTACAGATGTCATTTGTGGATTTCCTGGAGAAACTGAAGAGCAAGCTCAAGCGAGCTTTCATTTTTTAGAAAATTTGCCCTGGAGCAAGCTGCATGTGTTTCCTTA
>JACPSU010000084.1 GCA_016193105.1 Deltaproteobacteria bacterium
CAAATTTAAATAAATCGCTTTTGAATCAATTTCTAATTTTAAAATATAGCATTGTGTGGGTGGCCAAAGATCTGCTCCGTTCTCCACAAACCAAAAGAAATCCTATTAATTCTGCTCTGATTTTAGACTTTGAAAAGATATTTGAAGAAGTGAAAGACACGGTTCCGGAGCAAATTACGTATAAACTCAATAATAGAATGAGAAAAGCGCTACTCTTGGCCCAAGAAAAAATTGTGATTGAAGTAAGTGGGAGAGATATTTTGCCTTTTATTCGTGTTTTGCCAGAACCTGTGGCGCCTAAACCTGAGAAAAGTACTCCACAAGTAGAGAAGAAAAGTATGTTTTCTGGCTTAAATCCCAATGGAGGTGTTTTGGTTTGTGATTGTTCTGCAACGTTGGGTTTTATTCTCATTCATGAATCTCATAAAAGTTATAGTCATAGCAAGACAGCAATTTTGGGTATGGAAGAGTCCTTCGATCCTAAAAATAGTATTTCATGCAAGGATGGCAGTGGTCAAAAGTATGGACTGAATATGTTTGGACTAGGAGCTGGGCTACAAATGTCTTGTGATCGGCTGAGTCTGACCTATGTGGGATTGGGCGATATTGAGGGAACGTATGTGGGGCCTAGGGCTTCAGCTGCAGCTTTATTGGGAGCCGATGTAGGTGTTTTGACGAATGGCCGAATGCAAGTTTTTATTTTAGGCCTCTCATTTGGGATTGGTGGCGCTGCGTCTATTACAGGCATTACGATTCAAAAAATCTAATTTTCTTTAACACACTATTTTTTTAAAAGTACTTGACGCTAGGGGAGCCCTTTCCTTATGCTCTGGTAAATGACCGTTTCCATTGAAAAACAAAAAGCAGTAGAGGCGCGGATGAAAGATTTGGGGATCCGAGAAGAGGAGTTGGATGAATCTTTTATTCGTTCTCAAGGCGCAGGGGGGCAAAAAGTAAATAAAAGCTCAAGTTGTGTGCGGCTGGTTCATCGGCCGACAGGCTTAGAAGTTAAATGCCAAATATCCCGAAGCCAAGCCGACAATCGATTGTTCGCCAGGCGAATTTTGTGTGAAAAATATGAGACGCAAGTTTTAAAACAAAAAACAGCCAAAGAAATGGAAGCCTATCGGATTCGAAAGCAAAAAAAGAGGCGCTCTCGAAAAGCCAAAGAAAAAATGCTTGCCAATAAAAAGGCACATTCGGTAAAAAAGGGGCTCAGGCAAAAAATATCTTTTAAGGAGGAATAACATGGCATCTAAAGAATTAAATAAATTAGGAAAAGAGTATTGGGAATTTGTATTAAAAACGTGTCCTACGTTGGCAACGTTTTTAGGAGATTCTCGGTATGATCATCGGCTAGAGGAATTTGGTCCTCAAACCCGCAAGAAACAGGTGGCGGCAAACCAGGCGTTTTTAAAACGACTCAAAAAGATTAAGCTAGAGAAACTAACTCAGCGAGAAAAGGTGACCTATCGAATTTTAGAACTTAAGCTTAAAGAATACATGGAGTCTCAAAAGTTTAAAGATTGGGAGTGGAATTTAGATCAATTGTTTGGCCCTCATATTCAGCTGATGGATTTGTTGGACATTCATCCTCTCAAAACAAAAAAAAATTATGATGATTTACTGAAACGATATAAAGCTACTCCGAAATATATCGATCAATATCTGGGAGATTTAAAAGATGGATTAAAATCTGGACGCGTAGCCCCCTATGTGGCCTATGACCGCGTGGTGGATCAGCTTCAAAAGTTTATCCAGATCAATCCTCTAGATTCCAGGTTTGCAGAGCCCCTTAAGAAGTTTCCGAAGAGTTTTTCTAAAAAAGATCAACAAAAATATTTAGCTTCATTTGAAAAAACAATTCGTGCTACGGTTGTTCCGGTCTATGAAAAATTGTTAAAATTTTTACAGACAGACTACAAAGATCGTGCGCGTAAAGAAGTAGGGGTTTCTGCCATTCCCAATGGGCGTGAAAATTATGCGTTCCGAGTTCGAGTGAACACAACCACAGATAAAACTCCAGAAGAGCTTCATCAGCTGGGATTAGAAGAACTTCAAAAAAATAAAGAAGAGATTTTAGCGATTGCGCAAAAATTAGGACACGAGGGGGATGTGAAGAGTTTTTTAGAAAAAATTAAGGAGGATCGATCTAATTATTACGAGACCTCTGAGCAGTTGATAGAAGGCCACAATACCGCGCTTAATCGAATGAAAACATTTTTGCCTCGTTATTTTGGAACTCTTCCAACCATTCCATTTGAAGTCAAAGCAATGGATAAACTTAAAGCGGCTTCAGCGCCTGCGGCCTATTATTATCCCCCCACAGAAGATGGGAGTCGTCCGGGTATTTTTTGGATGAATACTTTAAAGCCAGAAGAATGGGCGAATTATTCGATGGAGACTTTGGCTTTTCATGAGGCCATCCCTGGGCATCATCTGCAAATTGCCCTTGCCACTGAGCAAAAAGATATTCCTAAATTTCAAAAGCATTTGGGATTTACAGCCTACATTGAAGGCTGGGCGCATTATACAGAGCGGTTAGCGGATGAAATGGGGGCCTATTCTTCTGAGCTGCAACGGGTGGGAATGTTGATGGATCAGGCTTGGAGAGCCATTCGATTGGTGGTGGATACGGGGATTCATTATTTTGGGTGGTCTCGGGAAAAAGCCCTTCATTTTATGAAGGAAACCCGCACGGCCAATGAAATGGAAATGAATAATGAAATTGATCGCTACATTGTATGGCCGGGGCAGGCTCTGGCGTATAAGGTAGGGCAAAGAGCGATTTATGATTTGAGGGAAGAGGCCAAAAAGAAATTAAAGAATAAATTTGATATTCGAGAGTTTCATGATGTTGTCCTCTTAACGGGGTCTGTCCCTTTGGTAACCTTGAAAGAAATGATTGAGGATTGGGTGAGCCAGAAGAGGTAAGCTATGAATGATCTGCATCTTTTAGTTTCTTGGATTTTGCCGATTCTTGTTTTTGCTTTATTTTTAGGATTCTTTTTTGTCTTAAAAAGAATTTTAGTTGCTAAGCTTCTTGAGTGGGCAAAAAAAACGGAAGTGGAATGGGATGATGTATTGGTCAGTGCAGCCAATGTCCCACTCAATTTCTTAATCGTTGTCTTATCTTTATGGATTGCCCGGTATTTTGTAAATCTCCCTCCGGAACTTTCTCCCTATATTGCAGAGGCAGGACGTCTTTTTATTATTTTATCTGCCTTGCTCTTTTGTGATCGCTTTTTGGTGGGGATCGTGAGTCTCTATGCTCGGAAAAATCCACAACTTCAATCTTCTCAAAAACTGACCACCTCTATTGTCCATGTTGTAATTTTTGTTTTTGTAGCTCTTTTTGTGCTTCATGCCATTGGTGTTTCAATCACCCCCTTTGTGGCCTCTCTAGGGATTGGATCTGCAGCTATTGCCTTGGCGCTTCAAGATACGTTAGTCAATGCTTTTTCAGGAATGCATCTTTTGATGGATCGGCCCATAGCTCCTGGTCATTTTATTTCCTTAGACGATGGTAGACAAGGGCATGTTGAGACGGTAGGATGGAGGACGACACGTCTTCGTCTCCCTTCTAATGATACGATCATCATTCCCAATTCAAAGTTGGCTTCAAATATTATTACCAATTACGATTATCCCGAGCCTAAAACAGTCTTTAAAGTAAAATTAAATATTCACACTGCAAGTGATCTAGAAAAAGCAGAAAAAGTGATTCTGGAAGAGGCTAGAAAAATATTAAAAGAACATTCCTCCGCTGTTTCTGATTTTGAACCGAAGGTGATCTTTCAGGAATTTTCTGATTCGGGTATTCAATTGATTGTTATATTGGCAGCCAGGCATTATATAGATCACGGTGCGATCAAATCTCAATTTATAAAGAATCTTCATAAGAGATTTCAACAAGAAAATATTATCATTCCCTATCCTACGCGAACCATTTATACCGCAAAATAGAATTGTGTTGACACTCAGCGTCTGACTTCGCTAATGTCCCTTCCAAAACCGGGAGGTCTTATATGTTGAGTAAAATTATGCCTCGCGAAGGTCGTTTCTTTGACCTTTTTGAAAAAAGTTCAAATCTTATTGAAGAAGCAGCACAGCAATTTAGCTTAATGCTATCAGATTTGTCACATGCTGAGAGTCATGCGCACAAGATTAAAGATATTGAGCATCGAGCTGATGATGTGACACATCAAACCATGGAAATGCTTCATAAAACTTTTATTACCCCCATTGATCGTGAAGAAATTCATCAGCTCATTAGCAAAATGGATGATGTGGTCGATATTATTGAAGCGGCTTCTCAAAGAATTTTTCTCTATGGAATTACCTCTATTCCTCAAGAAGCTTCCGATATGGCAGATGTCTGTATTCGCTCAGCGGAGTGTCTTAAGCGCGCTGTTCGAGGATTGAATAATCTTAAGAAGCCCCAAGAAATGATTAAGGATTGCGTAGAAATTAATCGCCTTGAAAATGAAGCAGATACACTTTTAAGATCTGCTATTTCAAAGCTTTTTAAGGAAGAGCCTGATGTGCGTCAACTCATTAAGCTTAAAGAAATTTATGAACTTTTAGAAACAGTGACGGATCGATGTGAAGATGTGGCGAACATTATCGAAGGTATCGTCCTAGAATATGCCTGAAGCTAGCCTTACCCTTATTATCTTTATCATTGCCATTGCCTTGGTATTTGATTTTATTAATGGCTTTCACGATGCTGCTAATTCTATTGCAACCATTGTTTCGACCCGTGTTTTAAAACCCCAATGGGCGGTGGTGTGGGCTGCCTTTTTTAATTTTATTGCCTTTCTTTTTTTTGGACTTCATGTGGCCAATACCATTGGAAAGGGGGTTGTGGATCCTACTGTGATTGATCCCATTGTTGTTCTTGCCGCTTTGAGTGGCGCCATCGTGTGGGATTTAATTACTTGGTATTATGGCATCCCTTCCAGTTCTTCTCATGCTTTGATTGGTGGATTGGCTGGTGCCGCTGTAGCCAAAGCAGGGGTGGGGGCGCTTCAATCTGCGGGATTTACTAAAATTGTTGTTTCTATTGTGATTTCTCCTCTGTTAGGGTTTGCCTTAGCTTTTATTTTTATGATCCTTATTTCCATTATTTTTTTTAAGACGACCTCTCGAAAAATAGATCAAAGTTTTAGGATTTTACAGTTTTTATCTGCGGCTCTTTATAGCTTAGGCCACGGAGGAAATGATGCCCAAAAAACAATGGGGATTATTACGGTTCTTCTTTTTTCTACAGGACTTTTAGGAGCCACTTTTCATGTGCCGCTCTGGGTGGTTTTATCGTGTCATGCAGCGATGGGGTTTGGAACCCTTTTTGGAGGATGGCGCATTGTGAAAACGATGGGGATGAAAATTACCAAATTAAAACCTGTGGGGGGATTTTGTGCTGAAACTTCTGGAGCGATTACTCTTTTTCTGGCTACAGCGCTTGGAATTCCTGTTTCAACCACGCATACGATTACAGGTTCCATTATGGGGGTGGGGACGGTAAATAAATTTTCCGCTGTCCGGTGGGGAGTAGCAGGGCAAATTATATGGGCATGGATTTTGACCATCCCTGCATCTGCATTTATTGCTGCGCTTACATGGGTTCTTGCTAAGAATATTCTTTAGAATTAAATTTCGAAAAATTCCTGGTGAAGCGCTGAAACAGCCGTGCGCATGAAGTGTTCTTCTACTAAAAAACTTAAATTAATTTTTGATGCTCCCAGAGAAATCATTCGGATAGGCACATGAGCTTCGCGAAGAATGGTAAAAACTTTTGCAGCAATGGCTTGGTCTTCTCTCAGCCCTTCCCCTACAACACTAATGACAGCATGTTCTGGCTCAATAGAGACTTCTGAAAACGTTTTAAGCTCTGCAAGAACTAAAGAGAGCTCTTGCCCTTCTTGAACCGTAACAGAGACAGATACTTCAGAGGTAGAAACGGTATCAATACTGACTCGATATTTAGCAAAAATTTCAAAAATTTTAGATAAAAAACCATGTTGATCTAGCATGCGCGTAGAAGTGATGTTGATGATTGAAAGTCCAGATCGGTGGGCAATGGCTTTAACCGTTTCTGGAGTCTTTTGTTTTTCTTGATAAACGATGGTGCCAGGATGTGATGGCTCATTGGTATTTAAAATTCGAACAGGAATATTTTTGTTTATAGCAGGAAGCATGGTAGCATTCACATCTGTCCAAATTTGAATTTCTTCTGCTTTGAGTGCTCCCCCCATGAGAGAAGCCGAATAGTCGCTTCCTCCTCGTCCTAGAGTTGTGATGTTCCCTTCAAGATCTTTAGCAATAAAACCAGTTGTCACAATGAGTTTGTCTTTGTGGTGCAAGACAGAAGCTTCAATAACAGGGTCGGATTCTTTAAGTGGAACAGCTTGGCCAAACTGAGAGGTCGTTTGAAGTCCTAAATCGTAAGAAAAAATAGCCAAAGTGGGCTTGGATAAAATAGAATTTAAATAGTGGGCTACAATTTTGCAGGAACAACGTTCTCCAAAGGCTAAGATGCGATCTTTGGTTTTAGGACTGCATTCTTGCAATAGAGAAATTCCTTTAAAGAGGGCAGTGACTTCTTCTATTTCTTCGTTCAAAAGAGAGTCGGAAAGCTTTAATTCTTGAAGAATGCTTTTGTGTCTTTGGATGAGTTCTGTTAAAGAAACTTTTTTCTTTTGAGTTGTGAGGTGGATGAGTTCTAAAAGATGATTGGTGGCGCCACTTAAAGCAGAAACAACCACCAGAGGTTGGCGAGAAAGGGCAGAAACTACAATTTGAGAAACTTTGTGAATTTGAGCTGCGCTGCCAACGGAGGTGCCGCCAAACTTCATAATGATCATGGCTTTTCTCCTCGAATCAAATCTTTGAGAGCTTCTCTTTTTCTACAGATTTTAAATTTATTTCCACTCACCAAGGCTTCTGCAACTCTGGGGCGAGAATTATAATTGGAAGACATCGAAAACCCATACGCTCCTGCACTCATCACCACAAGTAAATCGCTAGGCTGTGGTTGGGCAAGCTTGCGATCTTTAGCTAAGAAATCTCCGGATTCACAAATAGGGCCAACGATATCTACAGATGTCATCCTTCGCTGTTCCACGCGTGGGGTATCGATGGATCTTTGCACGGGCCAAACTTCATGATGCGCATCATAGAGGGTGGGGCGAATCAAATCATTCATGGCACTGTCAACGATGATAAAATTTTTGGAAGCTGTTTTTTTGGTATAAAGGACTTTGGTGAGCAAAATTCCTGCATTCCCCACAATAGTTCTTCCAGGTTCACATAAGAGTTTTATTTTTAGATCTTTTAATTCACTAAGAACATCTTTGAGATATTCTTGAGGAGAGGGTGGGGTTTCTTTAGAGTAGGGGATTCCTAATCCTCCTCCGATGTTTAAATGTTGAATATGAATTCCTTTTTGTTTTAAATCTAAAATTACTTTTTTGAGTTCTCGCACACTTTCTAAAATAGGATCTAGAGAAAGCATTTGAGAGCCAATGTGGCAGTCAATTCCAATAAACTGTATGGACGAAAATTCAGATGAACGTTGATAGAGGGCTAAGGCTTCTTGAATCGGAATCCCAAATTTATTTTCTTTGAGCCCTGTTGAAATATAAGGATGGGTTTTGGGATCAATATCGGGATTCACACGTATAGAAACAGGGGCTTTTTTCTTAAGTTTTTTGGCAACCTGATTTAAGAGAATGAGTTCTTGTTCAGATTCTACATTAAAACACAAAATATTTTTCTTTAGAGCATAAGTCATCTCTTCTTGAGTTTTTCCTACCCCAGAAAATACAACATGCTTGGGATTTCCTCCGACTTTCAAAACACGATAGAGTTCTCCTTGAGAGACAATATCAAATCCAGCGCCTAGGTTTTTCAAGAGTTTAAGGATGGCTAAATTTGAATTCGCTTTGACCGAAAAACAGACAAGATGATTTGGCATGTCATGCCTGTGATTTTTTAAAACATCTTGATAAGCTTTAAAATGGCGAGTTAAAGTAGCTTGGCTATAGACATAGGTAGGAGTTCCTACTTTTTGAGCGAGGGCTTCTAAAGAGACGTCTTCACAAAAAAGGTGATTGTTTTTATAAGTAAAGTAATGCATAAAAAATGATCATTTATCACATATGCGCCTATAGTTCAATGGATAGAGCGTAAGCCTCCGAAGCTTAAGATGGTGGTTCGAATCCACCTAGGCGCAATCTCACTTAAGGATAAATAATGTAAATCTTGCCTCTGTTTTTGAGGCTCCATTGAGGGTCATTGAGATTAGTGACATCATTGTAAGATGGGTTTCCAACAAGAATTTCATTTCGCCCATCATGATTGAGATCTCCTACAAAGTCGAAGCGGAAAGGATAGTACGTTAAATTATTTTCTTGAACAAAGGAAGCGTTTGCCCCTTGTGAGATATTTACATTTTTCCCCCAAACTCCCGCATGTCCCAAGACCAGATAGATCTTTTTAAGGCTCGAAGAAAATATTAGGAGATCTGAAATCCCATCTCCATTGGCATCTCCAGAAGTTGTGATGGCTTCTGCCAAGTCTCCATTTTCACCGATAAAGCTTGCATCATGTTCATTTTGAATAAGCATATTTTGTGTCCACCGTATTCTAGGACGGCCAAAAATAATATAGATTTTATCGGGATCCAGATCTTTACTGATAACGAGATCAGAAAAACCATCTCCATTGATGTCTCCGCTATTGGCAACGTCATGACCAAAATAGTCATTAAAATTTTCTCCTAGAAGTGATGCATCGGACTGGTTTGCTAGCAAAAGCTGAGATGAGAATTTATTTCTTGAGCCTCCAAAGATTACATAGACTTTTCCTATTTTATTGGCTCCTTGTGATGAGATGACAAGATCTGGGTATCCATCTTTGTCGAGATCCCCCCCTGCATCTAAGGCTGTTAAAGCGGGGCTGGCTCCCTCGCCAATTATGGACACAGGGGCCGTTGATAAAACAGGCATGTTTTGTGTGAATAAAGATCGTGGGCCACCAAAATAAAGAGAAGCCACCACTCCTTGGGGAGAGGCTGCTGTTTGAGTCAGAATAAAATCTGAAAATCCATCTTTATTTAAATCAGTAGAAGCCATTTTTAAACCTAAGAGGGCATTGATCGTTTGTCCTTTGAAAGAAGCAGCTGCGGCAGAGGATATCAGCATATTTTTTGAAAATTGATTTCGAGGTCCTCCATAAACCAGATAGACCTTTCCTCCTATGAAGAAAGAATCGGTATAATGAATAGCTGCCACAAGAAAATCTCCGTATCCATCTCCATCCACGTCTCCAGCTTTGAGTCCTGCTCCTAAGAAGCTTCCAGTTTGTTCTCCAATAAATGAAGCATCAGCATTCGTAATATTAATATTTTTTTCATCAAATTTTGTCGATTTCCCATAGAAGAGATAAACTTTTCCAGTTCTTTGATTATTTCCATTGGCGCCAACAATGAAATCGTCAAATCCATCATGGTCAATATCACCAACTCCTGAGACTTCAATCCCTACTTGATCTCCGAGTTCTTCTCCAGTGTATGAGGAGTTTGTGCTGGCTAGAGATACATTTTGTCCATAGACTACGGGTGGAACAGGAGCTCCTGGAATGGGAGGCTGTGGAGGCTGTGGAGGCTGAGGAGGTTGTGGGGGCTGCGGGGGCTGTGGAGGTTCAGGAGGTTGTGGGGGGAGATTTGCTGCCGGGCCACTTTTAGATGCTTGCGCTGTATTTCCATAAGCACCCTGGTTGATCCGCCCTCCATTGTCTTGAGGTTCCAAAACAAAAGAAGAAGAGGGATTTCCAGTATCGATGGAAGGACTTCGAACTAAATCTGTTTGGTCAAACTGTCCCGTGACAGGATTGTAACGGCCTTGAAATACATTTGTTTTTAAATGGAAATCTTCTGCGCCATCTTGTGTTGATACAAATAAAGGATCTTCGGAAATAGAATGTTCTCCGATGCCAAGTCCTATCGTTCCTAAAGGAGCGTAGATATTATTGTAACTAAAAACAGTCCCCTTAGGGGGTGCTGCTTCAAAGGTGATGGCAGGATTTTGTCTGGCGTTATAAATAATATTATTGGTGAATAGATTTCCTTCCCCAATGTCCTTTCTTGTGTACGCTTCACGGGCGTTATTAAAGAGGGTATTGTTTTCAAAAATATTATGGTGAACATTTCTATAAAGTAAAAAACCATAGGTGCTATTTTTATAAAGAAGATTATTTTTAATAATATTTCCATAGCTATAATAGTAAATCACAATGCCTAAGGCGTTGTGATGAATGACATTATTTAAAATAGAATTGTCTGCCCCTCCATAAATTGCGATAGCCGGATAGGTCCCATTGACTAGCGTGCAATTTTTAACCGTACATTTGATAGCCCCAACCAAATAAACTCCGCTTCCCTTTTGGAAATTGGAAAGTGTAAATCCATCTATTGTGACATAGCGGACATAGTGTAGTTCTATAGCATTTTGGTATCTAACAGGACGTATTTGGGGCGATTGCCCTTGCTTGGCTCGGATAATAATATCATGATCTGGACTTGTAATTTTACCGATTCTTGCTTCTTCTACATAGATCTCACTATCTTGTACTTCAATAATCCATTTTTGATTGGCGACAACAAGATTACTGGGAACTGCAGCAATGGCAGCAGAAAAAGATGAAAAATCTCCTCCATGTTTTTTAACTGTTTTAAAAACTTCTGTGACAAATAAACTTGCATCTAAAGATGCGAGAAGAGGATCTTGGATTGTGCTATTTAGATCTTGGCTGGTTGTTTGCCATTGAGAGAGTGTCGAGTAAGAATTTCCAGAAACAAAAGCTATTTTAGAAGAGGGGGCATATAAGGTATTAAAGTTAGAAAGAGTTTGAAAGGGGATATTGCCACTAAAATAATATAAATACTGACTTCTGGGGCCTGAAGCCAAAATGTTATCTTCAAAGCGATTGCCTTCTCCCGTATTGCTTTCAATTTTAATTGCATTGGGATTATTAAATAAGAGGTTTCGACGGACTTGGTTATATTTTGCATTGCGGTTTAAAACGATGCCATTTCCAAGCTGGTGATAGATCGTATTATTTTCTATGATATTATTTTGGCTATAATAATAGCAATGAATCCCATTTCTGCAGCTGTAGATACGATTGTGATGGATATTGGAATTGTGAGATCCATAAAGGACGATGCCTTCCGTATCTGAATTTAAAATTGTGCAATTTTGAACCGTAATATATTGGCTTCCTTCTATGAAAACGCCATTGGCTTTGTATTGGCCAATGATTTTAAATCCATCAATGGTGACATATTTCGTATAGCGAACTCTAAAGCCCGAACTATAAGGCGTGGGCATTAAGACTGGAGTTTTTCCCGTTTGATTGCGAATGGTGATGGTGTGATTGGCATCTGTTTTTTGAGAAATAATAACCGTAGATTCTATATAGGGGCCATCATCTTGAACTTCGATAATCCAACTTTCATTTCGGCTGACCAAATCTTGAGGAATGGCTTTGACAGCAGCGCCTAAAGAAGAAAAATTTCCACCTTGTTTCTTAACAGTTTTGAACACAGTCGTAACTGCGTAAGCATTAATCAATAAAGATACGTTTATTAAAAAACTAAGAATGAAAACCAGAATACGTTTTTGATTGATCACACAACCTCCCTGTCCAAAGGAGAAGAACTAGCAAAACGTGTGCCAAAGGGTTATTTTAGATTTACTGACGAAGAGGATTTATTAAATATGAGAATAGACTAAAAAGTTCAGAGTAAAAATTACTAACTGTCAAAAAAATATTCGCAATTATTTTATCGAATCGTTCGAATTCGATGTCCGTTTTCTTCACTCACGATTAAGGTTTTTAAAGCAGAATCATAGACCAAGTCCAGTGGGCGGCGAAATTCTGATTCTGCTAATGAGCCATCATGATCGCCCTCGGTTCCTGTCCCAGCGAGTGTTCCGACAGAACCATCTGGAGATATGAAACGAATTCGATGATTATTTCGATCTGCCACATAGATTCTGCCTTCAGAATCCACCGCAACGCCAGTTGGATTATTAAACTGAGCTGCGAGTCCTTCGCCATCGGCAAATCCTGGCTTTCCATTTCCAGCAATGGTAGTGACAACACCTTCTGGCGTGAGTCTTCGGATGCTGTGATTAAGCTGATCCGGAATCAGAAAGTTTCCTTGAGGATCTCTCTTAATGGAGTAGGGTTGATTGAATCTTGCTTGATCTCGTTTACCATCTATATTTCCAGCCACTCCGTTTCCAGCAAGTGTACTAACAACGCCCGTTTTTAAATCTAATTTTCGGATGGAATGATTCAGATAGTCTGTAATGAGGAGCTCTTCTTCGGTAGTATTAAGAGCAACTCCATAGGGTTGATTAAATTGCGCCTCTAAAGCTCCATCTACGAACCCTGCCACTCCTGTCCCAGCAATGGTTATCACGTCACCGTTAGAATCAATTTTTCGAACTCGATGATTTTCACGATCAGCTACATAGATCATGCCATTAGAATCTACTGTAATGCCAATGGGCTGGTTAAAGCCTGCGTTATTGCCTTGTCCATCTACAAATTCTGCCTTTCCGCTTCCCGCCACTGTACGAATCACCGAAGTTTTTGGATCAAATGCTCTGATTTGGTGATTTCCACGATCTGCAAAGTATACCATTCCTGAATTTGCCTGAGTTATTCCATGAGGCCGGTTTAAGAGCGCGTCTTGACCTCGAGCATCTTGCGATCCCGGTTTTCCGCACCCAGCGGAAGTAAGAACTTCTGAGAAGAGATTTGGATTTGCAGCCACATCCCAATATGCACCCATGATGCCTAATGTAAGCATCCCAATAATAATTTTTTTCATAGATACCTTTCCTTTCTTATTTAAGAGTTCAGTTTGTGTTCTTTGATCATATAAAGGTGCTAAAGTCAATTTAGACTCCTCCGCCAAAGTCTGATCCATAATCTGTGCAACTCCAGCTCTCATCAGTGGTTACCCACCATCCTCGAGGAGTTTTTATCTCATCCAATATTTTCCCTGTATTAGAGTCCACAACTACACGGAAGCTGCAGCCGATTTGATTTGTTTGAAGGCTATTTTCAACCGAGAAAACGCAAGCATTGTTCACTTGGACATCTAAGGGGCTGACCTCAAGTTCATATTCCTTTACTTCTGGATGTCTTTTAAACTGAAGTGAATGGGCAAGCGCAACTTGCTTGATCGATTCGTCATTGCATGAGAGTGGTGTAGCAAAAGCCTCCAGAGCCAAAGAAAAAAGAGAAAGAAGAGAAACAAGAGAAACAAGAATGACCGAATATCTCATACGTTTAAAATAACTGGTTTTCATCATACCTCCTAGTTTTTATCCATGCACCCTGCATGAATGGGCCCAGCTTAAAAAATTTGATTAATTCTGTAAATTAATATAATAAGAATGAAATTGTTCTTATTTTAAGAAAGATATATGACACTTGATCAGATGAAATATTTTTTGGTTGCAGCCAAATATCAAAGTGTAACCATGGCAGGACAAGCTATTCATATTAGTCCCAGTGCTATTTCTACTGCTATCTCCAAGATTGAAGAAGAGTTTCAGTGCCAAGTTTTCCGTCGTGATGGAAAATATATTTTTCTTAATGACGAGGGTAGAATCTTGCAAAAAGAATTTGAAACTATTTTTGATCAGATACAGCTTGTTAAAACCAAGGTAAATAAGGCGGCCTCTTTTCAAGGAGAATTTCGGTTGGGAGGAAGTCATTTTCTGTCACACCGATATTTGAGTTTGGCTTGGAATGAAGCTCAGAAAGAACATCCTGGCTTGAGAGGTGAACTTTTGTCCATGCATACGGCTTTGATTCTATCTGAGGTGATCAAAGGAACTGTGGATTTTGCTCTTTGCTTTAGCCCCCAGCAACACCCAGATTTCATTCAAAAAGAGTTATTTAAAGGTAATTTAAGAATTGCCGTAAGAAAAGGCCATCCACTTTTAAAGTTGTCTCTTTCACAACAATTAAAAGCTCTTTCTCAATATCCTGCCATCTTGCACAAACCCACACCAGGAGTAGAAGTGTGTGAAAAGCATCCCGTTTTTTCACATTTTGGCATTCAGCCGAAAGTTCGTTTTTACTTTGATAGCGATGACCAGGCCATAGAGTGTATTCTTCGATCGGATTCTTGGACACTGATTCCTGATATTTGCTACCGTCACTATGCTAAAGTCATTCAGCTGCTTCATTCTCCAAAAGGGTGGAACGCTCCATATCATATCTGTTCTGTTACTCCACACCACAGAGCGCATAATCCCGTTTTACAGCAGTTAGAACAAAGAATAAAAGAGCTGCTTCACAGATCTTGTTAGGACGTTAGTTTGTTTTTGCACCAGGTATAAAGAGCATCATAAAGGAATTGAGCCTGTGGATCGACAAAGTTCTTGATAAGCCAAGGACATGCAATCCGATCAATTTTGGGGCGTTCTCGTGTGATCCATTTCATCTGTTTTCTCCTTTGCAAAAAGAGCAGTTAAAAAACTTGCATAACTCCATGTCAAATCACCTGCTCCTTGCATAAATCCGCTATCTCGATTCATTTGTTCTGATAGAGAGCCATCTGGATTGCTATGATACTGAAGGCGTTTTAAAAAAGCATCTCCCTTTTTTGGGTCCCCTGCTTTATAATAAAATTCTGCCAAGGCGGCTGTCGCCAAAACCCAAGGATTTCCTTGGGAGGATGTCGTATAGCCATCATAGTGATCTTCAGGATAGCGACCAATTGCAGTTCCTAAATTACTTTGTCCATTAATAGAGTAGAGGGTTTTAAATGCTGATTCAAGGGTCGCTGCCGTTGCTAACACACGATCATCAGTTGGAGATAAAAATCCATCTCCTCGATAGCCATGTAAGACTCCCAGAATAACGGCTACATCAAGATCAGACGTCTTTCCCTGAAGCCCTCCGGATTGATTCAAAGTTGTTACAAGAATTTTTCGATTTTTATCCCAAAAAGAAAATAAGGACTCTTCAAGTGCGAGTCCTTGTTTTTCATACCAATCTGCTGCGCCATGATCTCCAAGCATTCTTGCCAACTCTGCCCCATCTAAAAGAGCTCGTCTTTGAACCATGCGGGTATAAAAATGATCGCCTAAAACTTCTTCCCAAAGGTCAAATGATGCTTCTTTCCAATGATGGCTGACAAATTCAAGATCTGTTTTAATGACTGTTTGAGCTGGGAGACCATTGTCATAGAGAAGGGCACGTACGAACTCTTCTTTGCCTTCCGATAATAACTCCTTAGCAAAGTGAATAAGCGTAATGGCTCTGAGAGCCGGGCCATCATTTTGTGGGCGTCCCCAATCTCCATTAAAAGCGCTCCCATCGACATTAAATTTGGGTTCACCCAATCCTCCACTTCTATTGGGGGTCAATTGGTTTGAACGAGAAAAAGAGATGTAGTTTAAGATCATATCGTAATAAGAGTGCTCTTTTGTATTCTGATAGAGCTGAACAATAACATGTGTGACTAAGGCAGCATCACGAACCCAGTGAAAGTAGTAGTTGGGATTATTTCGTGAAGGAGAAGCCACGACAGCACCTGGATTTCCATCTTTTGGAGAAATATTATTAAATAGGCCCTTCATTGCAGCTCCTTGCTCAAACTCCAGCCACTGATCGAATGATGCAGCTTGTGCTAGCGTGGATATCCCTATTAAGGTAATCACCAGGGTTATTTTTAAAACCCATTTTTTTACTTGTTTTTGACTCATAAGAACCTCCTTTGGGACTTGTCCCTTTGTTTTGTTTAGGTTGATGATCCAAACTTACCTAAGAGCTCTGGGGAGGGAGGGGCTTGCATCGCCAATCATTTCGGTGTAATCGTCAAACCATGTCTAAGTTTCCAATGTGGAAAGGGTTTGAATTTGAAGTTCAGGGATCTCTTTTGGAACAAGTGGTCGATCTATCTTCTTCCATGGGGATGGCTTATGAGCGATGTATTGATTTTTATAAAGATTTTCATACGCACGATCGGCTGATGTTTGTATTTCCGAGAGGAAGCTGTCTCATGGACATTCGAACAAAGAATCCTTCGGCAGAGTATCAGCTCGATTCAAAATCTTTTTTTATTTTACCTAAACATCTTTCGCATGATGATGAAGGGAAAAGTGCGATTTATGACACTCTCGCTCTTTATCCGACTTGGGGTTTGATTTTAGAGGGGGCTAAAAATATTAAAGTAAAAGAAACAGAACTTAGTTTTTTAAATAAAAAGTGTCAAAACGTTCCTAAAACCCCATGGATGAATCATCTGATTCAGCACTATTTTTTTGAAAAGGTCATTGCAAAATCCGAACGGGTTCATTTGGAGTTTTTTGAAAAACAAATCGTATTAGAAGCTTTAAAAATCCTTTTTAAGAAAGCTACTCCAGAGCCACTTCCCCAGGATCTTAAAGAACAGCCGATCCTTCAAAGAGCATTAAAATTTATTGAGACCAATTTATTTGAAGAAGTTGGGCTGGATCAAATTGCTCAGAATTCTTTTACCAGCGTTTCATCGCTTCTTCGAGAATTTAAAAAGAGTATTAAAAAGACCCCCTTTGCCTATATTCGAGAACGAAGGCTCGAGGAGGCTTTGCATCTTCTCAAAAAGAGTACGTATCCCGTAGGCGAAGTCGCCGTGCTCGTGGGGTATAAAAACTTTGGAGCTTTTTCTGAAGCTTTTAAGAGGCGCTATCATAAAAATCCATCTGAATTTTTATGATCATGTTGATTTGCCAGACAGTATTTGGATAAATTGCTTAATGTGTTCTGGGATAATTTTGTAATTAAAGGTAGTGAGATAAATGAATTCTTTTTTAAATTTTTCAATGGGATAAATTTGGAGTTTTTTCCTATCTATAATTAAGTGAGAAGGAATAATGGAAATGCCGACTCCTTTTTCAACGAGTCGAAGCGCTGCCGTTGTGGAATTAACTTGTAAGATTCTAGGGCTTTTTTTTCTACAATACTTCATGAGATAGTCGTTGGGATCACAGATGATCCAGCGATAGCGATCGATGTTTTTTAAAGAAAGTTTTTCTTTGCTGATGAGCACCATTTCTTCTTGAAAGAGTTTTAAAGAAGTTAAATTTTCTGTTTGGATGTTCTTGATATTTAAGATCATATCTAGAGTGCCTTCTTCTAGCATTTTAGTGAGATTCGAGGGAGATGACATCGATATAGTGAGATTAAAGTTTGAGTTTTTAAATAGCTTATCAATTTTATTCACGAGCCAATTTTCTAAAATACCTTGTAAAGCCCCAATTCGAACTTCTTTGGTTTTTTCTTGAGAAAACTCAGAAAGAATCCATTCTTGAAAATAGTGTCCTTTTTGAAAGAGTTCTTTTCCGCTAGACGTTAAAATGACTTTTTGAGGAGAGCGAATTAAAAGTTGTGTTCCTAGGGATTCCTCTAAAAGCTTGATCTGGCGACTCACGGCAGCTTGAGTTAAATGAAGTTCCAGGGCTGCTTTTGTAAAGTTTAAGTGCTTTGCAACAGAGATAAATGTTTTTAAAAATCGGTATTCCATATTTTAATCATAACGTATTTTAATGATGATCATTAAAATATGTAGTTTTACTTATCATGGATCCCTCTCTATATTCAATTCAATTTTAAAAAATCAATGAAGTTTTTTTAATAACATGTGCCGTGGCACAGGGAGGTCCTTAATGAGTACAAAAATAGTAAAACTTTTTCTGGTTGTCTTTTTTCTGCAAATTGCAGCTTTTGTGGTTGCTTCAGAAAGAATTGAGACCAGAGATTTTTCGGTGGTCTATCAAAAGGCACATGAGTTAGCCCAAAAATATGGAAGCCAAGGGGTCTTAATTGTCTATGATATTGATAATACGCTTTTAGCGATGAACCAAGATCTAGGAAGTGATCAGTGGTTTACATGGCAAGAGACCAAGATTAAAAATGGAGATTTTACTGATGTGGTTGCAAAAGATTTTCCAGGATTACTCTCTGTACAGGGGATTCTCTATGCACTTTCTTCCATGCATCTCCCTCAGACTGAAACGCCAGCACTGATAGCACAACTTCAGTCAGAGAATTTTACGAATCTTGTTTTAACTTCAAGAGGGTCTGATTACCGAAATGCTACGGTAAGAGAGTTGGAGAGAAATGGTCTTCATATGGCGGGAGCAGCGTTAGAGCCAAAAAAGGGGTTTGCCAGCACCTATCTTCCCTATGACTTAAATCATATTTCAGACTCTGGACTCACGGCTGAAGAAGTGAAAGCCTGGGGATTGGGCCAACCTCGGCCGGTGAGTTATGAAGATGGGATTTTCATGGGGTCTGGACAGCATAAGGGAGCCATGCTTCGAACGTTGCTGTATAAAACGGGTTCGCACTTTCCAGCAATTATATTTATTGATGATCAAGTGAAACATTTGGATCGTATGGAAGCTGCATTTGCCACGCGAGGGGTAGAGTTGATTACAATTCGCTATGGCAAAGAAGATGATGCCGTTTTGAGATTTCAAAAC
>JACPSU010000085.1 GCA_016193105.1 Deltaproteobacteria bacterium
GGAGCCTGTAATCCTCCTTCAGAAATTTTGGCTCTGAATCGAAAAAGTGGCCTCTATAATATCAATGGCAATGAGCCTTTTTTTGATGAAGATCATCCTTCGGTTGCCTATGTCCCCCCCTTTTTTAGACACCGAGGGGAGGAGCTTCAGCCTGCAACGCGTGCAGGGTCGGAATATCTCTACACAGAATTTTGGACAGAAAATTATGGGGCATTTCAAAATGTGATTGAGACCTTTAAGAGAACAGAAGTCCCCCGTCGTATTGCTCCCATAAATATTTATTATCATTTTTATATTGGAGAGAGGCGGGCGGCTCTCAATAGCTTAAAAAATATTTACCAGTGGGCATTGGCTCAAAATGTAAACCCTATTTTCACAACGCATTATATTGATATCTTGAATGGATTTTTAAGTACGAAGATTTATCAGATTTCTTCAGGGTGGGAAGTCAAAGAGGTAGGAAAACTTCGCACGCTTCGATTTGACCAAGCGGTGGAGATTGATATGGCACGCTCAAGGGGGATTAAAGAAGTTAAAAAAGAAAAAGGGGCCATCTATATTGCATTAAAGGAGAAGGGCCCCTATCGTATTATTTTAAAAAGGTCTTAAATGTTTATTGAATATTGGAAAATTTTTGTTTTTACTACCATCTTTATTGTGATTGCCTACCTTATTTTTCCGAAAGGGGACAAATTAACTGAGATGTATATGAAAAGTTATCAGTGGGATGAGGCTTTTAAGCTCATCGAGGAAGAATTAAAAAAAGATCCCGATAACCCTAGAGTTTTAAAAAATATGGCGCAGTATTTAGAAGTGCAAGGGGATCGCGAAAAGGAACTTGCCCTCTATGAAAAACTTGTGGAGCTTCGGCCGCATAATCTAGAGTATCGAGGACGCCTGGCGCAGCTTTATAGATGGGAGAGTCGTGTGGACGATGAGCTTAAGCAATTGGAAGAGATGGCACGGCTGGCGCCTAACGACGTGTATACGCATGAGCGGTTGGCTGATTTTTATCAGTGGTATAAAAAATTAGATCGTGCCGTCCCTCATTATGTAAAATTAATAGAACTTGAACCTGGAATTCCGACTCATTATATCGACTTGGCAGATACCTATATGCACTTAAAACGTTATGATCAGGGGATCGCAGCTTATAAAAAGTTGGTTCAAAAATTTCCAAAAAATTCTGAGTATCATTTTATGTTGGGGGATGTTTATGAATGGAGAGGGCGCCTGAATGAAGCGCTTCGGGAATATCTCTTGTATTTAGATTTAAGATTTCCCACTCTTTCTGTTTCTAAAAATCTATTTAAAAAACCAATCTATTTTAAGGGACCTCTTCAAGATAAAGATATCGAAGTTTTTGATCACATTATTTTGATTAAAACCGAACAAAAGAAAATGAAAGATGCCCAAAAGATGTTTGAAAGTTTAGAAACAAGTTTTCCAAATCAAAAGGAGTGGGTTGAAAAACGGGCCAGATTTTATGTGGCTACGAAGGAGCTTGATTTAGCTTTGCATGTTTATCAGAAATTATCTTATCGCTATGAAATTGCCCAAATTTATATTTGGAAAAATCAAATGAACAAAGCTTTATCAGTGTATGAAGAATTAATTGAAGAGGATCCTCATTCACTGAGGGCCCATTTGGGACTGGCCAGTGCCTATGCGGCTTTGGATAAACCCGAAGAAGCGTATCAAGAATATGAATGGATTTTGAAAGGAGATCCTCAGAATGAAGCAGCCCTGGAAGGGGTGGCACAGGCTTCTCTTTGGACGCATCGTATGGAGAGAGGACTGGAAGCCTATCGGATCCTTATTCAAAAACATCCTCAGAAAGAAGCATATCGTAGGGGGCTCGGACTTCTCTATTTTTGGTTGGGAGCGTATCCACAAGCACAAGTTCAGTTAGAACCGTATCTCAAAAAACACCCTCACGATTGGGAAGTGAAGGTCGCTTTGGCTGATATTTATGGGGCGACAGAACAAGTGGAGAAGCAAGATCGGTATTATAAAGAGCTTATTTTTGCGCTAGAGAAAAAATCTGTAAAAACCAAACAAGATCTTGAACTCTTAGCACGAGGTTATTTTGTACGACAAGAATTTTTGAAAGCGCAAAGTATTTACGAAGAACTTTTAGAAAAGAATCCTAAAGATGTGGATTTAAAAATAAAAATGGTGGAGCTTTATGCAGCAGCTCAGGATTTTGAAAAGGCATACACTGCGTTGCAGGCCATTGATACTCCTTTGTTGACGGGGCGACAAAAACAACAACTTCTGCTCATGCGTGCCTCTCTCTATGATTCGATTGATGCTTCAGAGCGAGCTGAGGCGCTCTATCGAGAGGCGCTTACAAAAGATCCTGAGCTCAAAGAAGCTCAGCGGGGGCTTTTGCCTCTCTTATATGAAAAGAAGGAATATTTTGAAGCAAATCGCTTGGCCAAGGATCTCAAAGATACCTATTCCTTGTGGATTCAAGAAGAGCTGCACAAACAAACGGCCCTTAAAACACAAACCAAATTTCGTTTGATTGAGACGATCGATAAGAAATCAACCATTGGGGAATATACGCATGAATATGAAGGAATGGTGACAAAATATCTTTGGAATCGTTTAGAAGCGAAAGGACGGTATCAATATGCAACGCTAAAAGATACTGCCTTAACCCCACAGCTGAGTACGACAGTTTCAACGGTGGGGATGGGGCTTAATTATGATGTGACCTCTAAACTTAAGGCAGGACTAGAGCCTCAGTTCTATACAAGTGAATTTTGGACAACGGCAGGCGCACTGGGGGAAGTTCAGTGGCATGCTGCAGACAATCTTTACTTTGATGTTACAGGTCAGTTTCATAGACTTTGGACAAATCCCGTGGATGCGGTGAGGTTTAAGGGGCTTCAAAATGGCGGGGAAGTTTATGGGGATTACAAACCTTTTGAAAGACTTAACATTATAAGTAGTGGAGGGTTTAATACTTATTCCGTGGAACAAGGTGCAGGGGAGGGATGGGCGAGGGTTGGAACGTTTAAGACGCTGGTTGCCCTGTGGCTTGTCCCCAAGATCGAAGTGGGATATTTTTTCGACACCCAATATGCGTGGCAAAATCAAAGATTGGTGGATACCTCTGCTTTAGTGCATCGCATTGAAGCTCATTATTTAATGGGGCAATTTGATTACAAGCCTTTCAATAGCTTTCGACTTTTCATGAATGGGGCCATTGGAGAAGATCAGAAACGTCAACTCACATTGGATGAGGGGGCGTTATTTAACTATCTTTTAAAAGGAGAATGGCAAGTTTCAGATCGCCTCTTTTTGGAAGGGCTTTATTCTTATAGCAGTCAGAGTTCTAAAACCGCTTCAGGAATTCAGGCGATTGCCTTAGGGCAACTTTCCTATTTCTTTCATTAGTCACATTCATCTTTAACTTTTGTATGGCCAAGTTCCAGGGCAGGGCTTTGGGACATGTCCTTTTGTTTTTCTTTTGTTTTCTCTCTTACAATAATGCCTATTGCTTCTTTCTGATTTATTTCTCCCTGTTCAATGGCAAAGTAAAGCTCTTGTTCCAACAGGGGGCGTGTGGCCTTCACTAAAACATGTTCTGGCCAAAGATTCGTATCGGCATTGCTCCCCCCCAGAGAGAGCGGAATAAAATGATCTATCGTGTATCTGTATCTGCAATTAGACGGAATATGGTATTCATCATAGATTTTTTCTCGTCTAGACCAGCTTACATTGCGCTGGCAATACGGAATGCGTTCTTGATACGCATACTTTTCAAAATCAGGGTCATTTTTTGCGCAGAGATCTCCCTGGGTTATTTCTGGATCAGGAACCAAGGGATATGAATAGGCTAGGTTTGCACTTAAGAAAAAACCGATGACAAGGTACCCACTTACAACACGAACAACGATCCTTTTTTGCATGTCTGCTCCTTAGCTAAGTCATTTAGGGTGACTTGTAGAAACGCCGAACCATATCTTCGACTTATAAGAGTTAAAATAAATTTAATATAATTCGGATTAAGATGTCAATTGTTTATCGATCTGGGAGATCAGAAATAACGATGAAAGACAACCTTGTCATTCCCGCGGAGGCGGGGGTTGACATGGTATCGACTTCAGCATGACTTTAATTGCTCTGGATTCCCGCCTCCGCGGGAATGACTGCAGAAGATTATATCGTTATTGGGGGGCGCTGTAAAAAAAAAATGATAAAAACTCATTTTTTTCTTGACGGGATTTTGATAAAAGTCGTTCAATTTTTATGTATTCCTCTCCTAGGGCTTCTTATAAGGCCTAAAGGTGGCATGCCTTTTGTGAAATAATGTATTTTAGGGTTTTGAGTGGTTTAAAAAAAAACTTTTTCTTAAATCTCATTTTTGTTCGTTTAAAAGGGCTTAAATATCCTATGGTATAGTGTTTCAAAAATGAGGAGCTACTATGATTACTTTAAAAAGCTTAATTAAAATTTCTCACGAACAACTTTTAAAAGATTTCTCTGGTGTGGTTTTACGTGAAAGAGAAGTGATTTCAGAAGTGGTTGCTTTTATAGCAGAGATTAGAAAACGAAAACTTTATGCAGAGGCTGGGTATTCCTCCTTGTTCTCATTTTTAACTGAAAAATATAGGTATTCTGAAGGAGCAGCCTATCGAAGGATTCAAGCGGCTAAAGTGGTTCAGCTATTTCCAGAAGTTTTAGAGCATCTCTCACACGGAAGTCTGACTTTGATCTCTCTTTCTTTAATTGAGTCCCATGTGACTCAAGAGAACGGAAAAGAACTTATTCATCAAATATTTGGAAAGAAGAAAGAAGAGGTTGAATATCTTTTAAGCACTTTATTTTCAAAAGAAGAACCCAAGACAAAAGATAAGATTAGGAGACTTCCAGTTATTAAAAAAGAATCACAGCACTTTCACAGTGAAGGTATAAAATTAGGCACTTTAGATTTCAGTCAGAAAGAGCCTGAGATATTTCCAACTATATCTCAAGCTCTTTCTGACACTGCTAGTTCCAAAGTTCAGGAGATTAGAAAAGTTAAGATTGAATTTGTAGCGGATGAGAAAGTTGCAAGACTCATTGAGAGAGCCAAGGAACTCCTCCGACACAAGTACCCACATGGCAAACTCGAAGACTTGGTTCGAGAAGCCTTTGAGCTTTTATTGGAAAAGAAAGATCCGACAAGAAAAATAAATCGCAATGAAGTGGTGCGAAAAATATCACAATCAGCAACAAGGCATGTTCCTGAGAGAGTCAAGCGTGAGATCTGGCAGAGAGATCATGGTCAGTGCACATTTGTGAGCCAGGAGGGCAAGTCATGTGAGTCCAAGGAATTTTTGCAGTTAGATCACATCAGGCCATGGGCATTGGGAGGGCTGAGAAGACATTTGGGAAAGAAAAGGTATCGAATCATTAGACAAAGCCATTGGAATTATTGTATAATTTTAAATAATTATGAAAAAATGGCTATGGTATGGAATGGTCTGGGTGGGGCTGGGAATAGGTGTGAGTTGTGCTTCCAAGTCTCAAGTGTATAAAAAACCTGATTTTCATTTTCAAAATCAAAAAATATTTATTGTTCCTTTTGAAAATATGACGAATACCCCCAAGGCAGGGCATATTGTTGCAAAGCTGATTGATGCAGAGTTTCGAATACAAGGAAATCGTTATGTTGAGTTTATGGAAGATGGAGAAAAAGAAACTCTCTCGGAAACAAAAGCTTTGGAAAAGGCCAAAAGTCATAAAGCACAGTTTCTTTTAATAGGCACGGTCACAGAATTTCGATATCGAAAGGGATTTTCTGAAAATCCTGCCATTGGGTTTACAGCAAAACTGATCGCAACAGATTCCAAGGAAATTGTATGGACCATAACATTGTCCGATAGCTCAGAACCTTTTGTGACTTCTGCTCTGACAGCAAATGAGCTGACACAAAAGATGGCACGTCAAATTGTAGAGTCCATGAGGTAGGAAATGGCTAAAGAAAAAATCATGGTGGTCGATGATGAGGAAGATGTAACCTTTTTGCTTTCCTCTCTTCTCGAATTTCATGATTTTTCTGTCAAAACGCACAATGATTCTAAAGGAGTGATGGCTGATTTAGAGGGGGGAGTCTATAAGCTCATTGTGACAGATTACATGATGCCTGGGCTTGATGGGCTTCATTTGTGTGAGCATATTCGAGCTTCTCAAAAAACAAAGGCGATGAAAATTGTGATGCTCACAGCGAAAGAATTAACCTCTCAAGAGCATCAAAAACTTTTGGAATTGGATGTGACAATCGTACAGAAACCCTATCAGCCGAATGAACTTGTGGCACGCATTCGCGAAATTATGCAACGGTGAAACTAAAATCCTATTTTATTGAAACTGGTTTTGCGCTTGCTTTCATTGTGGCATTGTATTTTTTTCTTCCGGAATTTAAGCTTCATTCTTATTACTTTTGGATCATTGTTCTTTTGATTTCTTCTCGGTATGGACTGATGGCTGGAGTATTGAGTGGGGTTGTATGTGCTCTTGTATTTTCCATTCTTTTATATCTTTCCATTGATAAAAAAGCATTAGAGACTTTTTGGGATATGAAATATCTTTTGGAGCCTTTTCTTTTTATTTTTGTAGGAGGGTTTTTGGGGCAGCTTTCCCAAGAAAAAATTAATAAAATTTCAGAAACAGAAACTCAAGCCCAGCTATTCACTCAGCGTGTTTCAACCATTGAGACAGAGTTTTCCACTTCAGAAGAAGCCAGAAGAGAGCTTGAAAAAAGAATCGTAGGGCAACTCACGACTATTACAACGCTCTATGAATCTGCTAAAAAATTGGAATCTTTTAAGTTGTCTGAAATTTATTTTGGAACTTTAGATATTTTAAGTGAACATCTGGGGATTGAGAAATGTTCAATTTATATTTTAGAAAATCGTCTTTTGACCTTAAAAGCCCGGAGTGAGTTTGGGAAGCTTTCAGAAGGTGAGGATAAGACTCTTTCTAAGACAGAAGGGCTTGTTGGGATTGCTGTGGAAACTCAAAAAGTGGTGTCGATTCGAGATGCCTTAAGTTCTTTGGAATTTTCTAAACTCAAAGGGGGCCCACTGATGGCTGGGCCTCTTCTTCGAAAAGATGGATCGCTGATTGGGGTCATTACCATTGAGCAGATTCCCTTTGTTCGTTTTACACCCTATACGATAAAAATATTTTCTATTATTTTAGATTGGCTGAGTTTATCGATTGAAAATGCAACCTATGTTCAAGCCGTTCAATCTCGAAATATTCAAGATGAAATCCTTGGGATTTATACGTATGGGTATGGCAAACAACGTCTCAAAGAAGAGTTTTTAAGGTCTAAAAAATATTCTTTGCCACTTTCGCTTCTTATTTTAAGGCTTAAAGATTTTGATCAGATTGATTCTAAAAAACTGATTCCCTTATTTAAATCTTTATATTTGATCTTAAAAAACAATTTAAGAGATATTGATCTTATTTCTCAATATGAGTCGAAAGATTCTTTAGCGGTCATTTTACCTACGCTGCAGGGGGCCGAGCTTCAAAAGATAAAATTAAAAGTCATTCAAGATATCGATTCCTATGCCTTTCGCCCCTATGAAGCCTCTGATAAGCTATTAGAGTCTGAAATTCTAGAGGCTTCGTTTAAGCCTGCTATGCAATCGGAAACAGATCTTATTCAGGATTTAGGGGCTGCCCCTGCATGAAGCAAAGGCTTCTTATGTTGGGAAGTCTTTGTTGTTACGGAGCTGCACTTGGAAGTGAGTTTTTATTTTTACGTCCTTTTTTAGATATAGATTTTGCTCATTTATTCCCTTATTTTTATTTTCATATCTTTTCTTCTCTATTGTTTGCTCTGGCAGCTAGTTTTTGGTTTAAGTTTCATATTCATTTCTTTTCTTTTTTTATTTTAAGTTCTTTTTGTTTGTCTATGTTTGCTCTTGTTGGGATTCCTTTATTTTGGGGGGTACAGTTTTTTCTTAAGCGCCAGAAAGAGAGCTTCTTTGAAGAACCCTCCGAGGTTGAAGAAGATATGAGTCAATTTTTAGGTATTTTGACCTCTGAAAAAATATCAGAAGATATTTTAGAAACAGTCCACGGAAAGCTTGAGATCGAGCCTTATATTGATATTTTAAAGTCCGCGGATGACGAGCTTAAAAAGGGAGCCTTAGAACAACTGGTCAAAGTAAAAAATAAAGAGGCGGTCCGGCTTATTCAAATGGCTTTGAAAGATTCCAATCCTGAAATTCGCTACTATGCCTCCATAAAACTTAAACAAATTGAAGATGAATTTAGTGAGCAGATTTTAATGGTGAAAGAAAAAATCAAGAGAGAGCAGACCAAGGAAAATCATAATCTTTTGGGGGANNNAGGAGATACCGATTCTGAGCTTTGTCGAATGAATCTTTTAGATTTTGTGACGCGGGATTATTAGTATAAATTGGCGCTCAATGAATATGTTTTATCTCTGCAGATTGATTCCAAACAATCTCTCATTTTAAAAAGTCTGGCTGAAAATTATTTTGCGATTGGCCGTCCTGATCAAGCGTTGCAGATCTTAAATCGCGCTCTTCATTTAAATCCCGAAAATGCTGACCTTTATCTTATGAGATGTGAAGCTAAGGCTCAGTTGGGAGAATGGAAGGACATCTCTGCAGATTGTAAAAAAATACAAAACTTCAAAGGAGATGATCCTGATTATGATTTTAATTTTAAAGGGCTATGTGAATATTGGATTTAGATATGCAAGATAAAATTTCTTATTTTATTCGTAACTTAAAGCAGAGTGATTGGAGAATTAAAAGCCAAGCCTATGCAGATTTGATGAATTTTTCTGAGCCACAGGCGGTTCCCCTCCTTTGGAAGGCGATTGATTCCACAGATGAATTATTGCTGATTTATTTTTGTCGTTGGATTTCTAAAAATGTGCTTTTAGAAGGAATTCCCTATCTTCTCTCTTTGGTGAATGATGAACGATTGAGGCTTTCTAAAGAAGCTGTATTTTCTTTAGAAAAGCTGGTCCAAAGTTCAAATGTTCCTGAAAAAGCGAAGGTGCATCTTTTAATTGAGCTTCTTTTACAAGGAAAAGAAGGAGGACAGCTTTTTTCGGCCCGCATGTGTGCAAAATATCGCAAAAAAGCTGGGGGTCCTTATTTGATAGAGGTGTTACAACACAGCCCTTCTGCCAAAGTTCGGGTAGCATGTGTTGATGCTCTCAGGGAAAATCAAGATGAGCGAGCCCTCCCACATCTTGTGCGATCTTTAACAGATTCTGATACCAATGTACTCTATGCTCTTATTTTTGCTTTAGGAGATTTTGGGGATGGGACTATCCATTGGAAAATACTCCGGCCTTTTTTAAAAGATCCCCGGGTTACCATTCGTCACGTCAGTATTTGGGCGATTGGAAGGTTGGGGGGTAAAAAAGCTTTTCAGGACTTGGTGGATGTTTTAAAAACAGATTTAAGTACAGTTTGTCGCATAGAAGCTTGTAAAAGATTAGCTCGGATTTCATCGGGTAAAATTATTCCAGCCCTTTTAGAAGCTGCTTCTTTAGATTCCGATTCGAATGTTAAAAATATAGCACATTTTTGTTTAGATAAGCTTTCTCCAGAAATGGCTTTTAAAAAATATTATCAACTTAGAAAGAGTAAAGATCCTCATGTTCGAGTGGAAGATTTTATGCAATTGGCCAAAACTCAACATCCCAAAGCGCTTCGGTATCTAAGTCGGGTATTGAAAAAAGAGAAAAATCCTCAGCTTCAAGCGGCAGCCGCAGAAGCTTTAGGATATCTAGAAAGAAAAGAGACGATCCCTATTTTAAAAGAGGCTTTATTTTTACATCCGGTTATTGCCTATTCGGCCATGGTCTCTTTAGCGCAGCTGATGGGGCCGGAAGAAATTCCGTTTATGTTGGATGTTTTAAATAATAGCAAGACATCTACGATGACTCAGCAGGTGATTTTAAAACATCTGTTGGCCAAGGCGAAAGATAAAAAAATATTTTTTTTCCAACCTCTAGTGGATACATTAATTCAAAAGATTTATTCTGCGGATATTAATCTTTCCTACTTGGCAGCGATGATTCTTGGAGAAAGCCACGATTTATCTGCTGTGATCCCTTTATTTGAGCTATCTCGGCTAACGCAAGACCCAGAAGTCCAATCTCGCTCTTTAAAAGCCATAGAAACGTTGCTCGGTGGGAATGTTTCAGTTTTAATCAAGCTTTTGGCCCAAAAATTTCTTACTCCCACTCTTTATGTGCATATTTTAAAATCTCTATCCCTCTTTACGTGTAAAGTTCAATACAAGAGGGATGCGCTCGTAAGACTTTTTATGCTTCTGGAAACAGCATCATCCGAGCATCGAGTTTATTTTTTAAGCGCGGCTCATCGTATTGTGGGAAAGGATGTTGATATCTTGCTTATGATTTTAAAACAAACAACGTGGTCTCCTTCTGTGACTTTAGATCTTTTTACAATGGTAGAGGGGCTCACTGAAGAAGGGGATGTTCAAAATTCCCTTTTAGCCATTGAAGCCTTTCGGAGAGGATTAAAGCATTCTGAAGCGTTGGTGCGCAGAGTGTCGGCTCGGATGTTAGAAAAAATTTCTCAAGGCTCAGCTTTGGGAGACTTATTGGATTTGGTGTATCGTGATCAAGATCCAAAAGTTTCTCAGTATGCTAAGATTGCTGTTCGAACATTGGTGAATCACCCCTTATGACAGATGTATGCCTCATTTTGGAAGGAACTTATCCCTATGTCGCAGGAGGGGTGTCGGTCTGTGTCTATAATCTCATTAAGAATT
The DNA here is from genome assembly GCA_016193105.1 of Deltaproteobacteria bacterium. GTDB lineage: Bacteria > Bdellovibrionota > JACOXK01 > 2-02-FULL-40-11 > 2-02-FULL-40-11 > JACPST01. The sequence continues at coordinate 10,801 of JACPSU010000085.1, forward strand.
TATCCAATGTTAGTTTTTCTATTGTTCATATTGCCCCCTCGGGGGATTCGGTCAAAGAGTTTAAATATCCCATTCCTAAAAATGTAAAAGAGTTTCATGAGCTTTTTTTGTTTGATTTTGATTTTCCTTCTCCTCGGAGATTTAAAAAAAATCAATTAACGCAAGAAGCTGTTTCTTTGCTCATTGAATTTCACAGGCAAGCTCGGAAAGGAAACTTCTCTCTATTCCCCAAACTCTATGAACGCTTTTTTCATCCCAAGACAAAAGTGTTTGAGATTGAAGATCTCCTCTATTCCAAAGAATCTTGGAAGGTTATGACCCAACTTTATACGGAAAGTGGTCTTCAAGCAGATTTTGCAGATTTTTTTTGGAATGCGAGGTTTATTTATTTGCCTGTTTTTAAAATTTTATCTGCTCCAATTCCCAAAGCTAAAATCTATCACACCATGTGTACAGGATATGCAGGGCTTTATGGGTGTGTGGCCAAGCATCTTTATGGAAAACCTTTTTTTCTGACGGAGCATGGAATTTATACCGATGAGCGAAAAATGGATATTACCCAAGCAGAATGGCTTCCGACCCTTCTTTCTGAGTCAGAGCTGAAAGCTAGGCGTGATCCTGGTTTTTTTAAGCAATGGTGGATCTCTTTTTTTTTGTTTTTTTGAGGGCTGACCTACCAGTCCGCAGATATGATTACGACTATTACCAGTAGCAATAGACTTAAGCAATTGAAAGCAGGCGCGCATCCAGAAAAAACAGTTTTAATTCCAAATGGTATTGCTGCGGATTCTTTTGCAAGCCTCTCCCCAGAGGGATGTCCCAAGAAAAAACAGCCCCATACTTTTCGAATTGGGTTTATGGGAAGGGTCGTGCCCATTAAGGATGTTAAAACTTTTTTGCGTGCGATTAAGATTCTTCAAGAAGAGATTTCGCATATTGAAGTCCTTATTATGGGGCCTATGGAGGAAGATGAAGCCTATACACAAGAATGTGTCTTATTGACAGAACTGTTGGGATTAGAATCTGTGGTGGAGTTTTTAGGTTCGGTTCCTCCAGAACAATATTATTCAACGCTAGATGTTTTAGTTTTGACCAGTATTTCAGAGGGGCAGCCCCTCGTAATTTTGGAGGCGGGAGTGTGTGGGGTGCCGGTGGTGGCAACGGACGTAGGAGCGTGTCGTGAACTTTTGGAAGGACGCTCAGAAGAAGATAAAGAGATTGGGCCGAGTGGAATTGTGACCGCCATGGCTTCTCCTCACGAAACAGCCCAAGCTATTTTAAAAATACTGAAGAATGAGTCTTTTAAAAAACAGTTGGGGGCAGCAGCGGTGCGACGTATCAGTCGGTTTTACAAAGAATCAGATATTTTAGATCAGTATCATTTACTTTATCGGAGATATCTCTAAATGGCAGGAATTGGATTTCGACTTAAAAAATTCTTATCGGATGATACCTATACAGGTCTCATCAAAGGGTATTTTTTTGGTTCTGTCCTTTCTTCAGGGCCCTGGATTTTTACGATTTTTAGTCTTGCGGTGATTCAACTTTTTGCAGCGAGATATTTAACGATTCAAGAAGCGGATACCTTTACAACGTCCATTACCTATACGTTTGCCTTTAGCCTCATTACGTTTGGGCTGATGGAAATGGTAATTACACGTTATTTGGCTGATAAGCTTTTTTTAAGAGAAGGGCGCATTTTGTTTGCTTCCTTTATCTCTATTTTAAGTCCTGTGCTTTTATTTCAGGTGATTTTGGCTTCCCTTCTTTATGTTTTTACTGATTTTTCATTGAGTTACAAATTTGCAGGAATAGCTCTTCATGTGCTCATTAGTTCTCTTTGGGTGGTCATGATTTTTTTAAGTGCGACTAAAAATTATATTGCCATTGCCATTTCTTTTTTGGCAGGAGCTATCGTGAGTGCTTTGGCTTCTGTTGAATTTTCTAGAAATTTTGGAGTGACTGGGGCTTTGGTGGGGGTCGCTTTGGGTCAGGCTGTCACTTTGAGTGGTTTGGTGTGGCGACTCTATCGTGAGTTTCATTTTTATCCTTTTTTTTCGAATGAAATTTTTCATTATTACCGAAAACACTCTTCTTTAATTTGGGTGGGATTTTTGTACAATGCTGGCTTGTGGGTGGATAAAATTTTATTTTGGTATTTGGGCCCTTCCACTCGTATTTCAGGCCCTTTTTATAATGATGAGCTGTATGGCTCTGCGCTTTACTTGGCCTATATCACGATGATTCCAGCATTGACTATTTTTTTAGTTAAGATTGAAACTTCTTTTTACATTGCTTTCCGGGCTTTCTATCAAGCCATCGAGGCTAAAAAAGGATTAAAAGATCTTTTAAAAATTAAAGAACAACTGATCCTTTCTTTGCGTACATCGGCCCGACCTTTAGTTACTTTTCAAACAGGGCTTTGTGTTTGTTGTGTGATTTTTGCCCCTGCTATTTTAAACCTTTTTAGATTGAGACAAGAATTGGTCGCCATTTTTCAAATCGGAACGATTGGTGTTTTTTTTCAGGTCTTAACGGTGATTATGGGAATTATTATTCTTTATTTTAATGGGATTCAAAAAGTCATTTTTTTATATGCCACCTTTTTTGTAATTAATCTTATTTTTTCTTTACTGACATTAAAATGGGGATTTCCAACGTATGGGTATGGATTTACAGCAGCTTGTTTTATTGGTTTTGTGATGGCGTATCGATTGCTTGAACAGCAGATTCAAAACTTTGATTACGAAACTTTTTTCTATCAGCCGATTGTTTCTCCTAATATTTATAAGATTCAAGAAACAGAACCCTTAGAGCGGGCCGAACTTTCACAAATTAAAATGGAAACCAAAAGCGGTTAGTGTCTTCAAGATCAGTGAGAAGCTGCTGATAAACTTTTTGGTTAAAATCGCGATCGTAGCTGACGACGGTAACCTCCGCATCATTTTCTAAACTAAAGGTATCATGATTAAAACTTCCAATGGAGGCCACAACACCATCAACATAAAATATTTTAGAATGATTGTATCTGTTTTGGTAAAGCCTGAGGGTCACTTTTGAATCTCTAAAGGGACGATAGCCAATCCAAAAATAGTAATGGTACCAACCAGGAGCCCACCAACTGGTAGCAAAAGAATTGGTGAGAAGGGTGACCTGGACGCCACGGTTGGCGGCTTCTTTTAAGGCATTTTCAAATTCTTCATTAACGGCAACTTGATTGGCGGCCCAAAAAATATGGTCCTTTGCATTTTTAATAAGTTTTAAATAGTAGCGATTAATATTTTTTTGTCCCGTATAAGGTTCGTTATATAAAAAGCGAGCTTCACTGATATGAAATCTTCTTTTTTCTGGGGAGAGATCTAAGGGCGGAAGTTCTACTTCCTGTGTTGGGGGAGAGACAGTCGTATCTAGAGTCTTCCAAAGATCACAAAAATGAGTAGCAATCGTTTGAACGATAGGGCCTTCAACGTAGATATCGGTATCTCGCCATTCCATGATATTTTTTGGAATAATGGGATAGCGTTCATCATAGAGATTTTGGCCCCCCAGTACTCCCTTTTCGTTATCTACCACTACATATTTTTCATGCATCCGAATTTCCCAGGGGATAGAGTCAGGTTTAAGCGTTTGATTAAAATAGCCTACATGGACTCCCTTGCGAGAAAGTCTTTTGAAGGTTTGAGGATCTAATCCGGCGTTTAAGGAATCTATAATGACATAAACTCCTACCCCCTCATTGGCTTTTTGAATGAGGAGTTCTACAAATTCTTTCATGTGGGGATCGATATATCTTAAAAAAATCATGGCAGCGACAAAGATGGTTTCTTTGGCACTTTTAACAAGCTCAATTTTTTTCTTAAGCGAAGGTTCTGCATCGATGAGAAGTTCAAATTGATTCCCATAAGTCGTTTGAGATTGGGTGAGAGTGTCTATTTCGCTTTGAAATTGAGACTCAAGAAAAGGATGGTTAGGATCGTATTGAAACTGGGGCCATTTTGCAAAAGCAGAAGAAGACAAAAATAAAACAGTGCTAAAAATAAGAAATATTTTTTTCACCATGTCCAAGTCTTTTTATATAAGGTTTGTCCTGGGTCATCAAGTAAATCTTTGAAGAAGAATTTATTGACAGAAGCTTTTGGGTGTTTATGATGAAAGAAACTTAAATAAGGGGGTAAGTATGATCATTCGAAAAACAATCATTATAGTAAATATCGTTTTAGCAGGAGTTGTCTGTTCTCTCTTTGCACATGAGGATCACGAGCTTTCAAGAGCAGCCGTGGTAGAATTGGCTCTTCATCGGCTTGAAAAACTGGTAAATCTTAAAAAAATAGATGCTTCTTTTGAATCGAAGTTTAAAAGGCTAACCTTGTCTACTTTGCCAAAAACCAATCCCAAGGATCCTGGTTTTTATGCTGTGATTGAACAATATCCAGCAGAAGATGGAACTAAAAATCAATTGGAATTATGGTTTGTGGATAAAGATCTCCCTCCTCGTTGGGAACATAAAGTGACTTTAGGCGGCGTCGCCCAAGGTGCTCCTAGTTGGCCCGATAGCGATGCAGTGACACTGGCAGAGATGGCATTTCACTTTTTATTAGATGAGGGGGAGGAAAATCCAGAACTTGCTCCCTATAATAAAAGAGTAGAAGAAGTCACCCTTTTGCCAGGGGTGAATAGCGCAGGAGAGGCTGTGGCTCAAGTAGATTTAAAAATTTCTAAAGAGGATCAAGAAGCCTCGGAGCCTGCTCTTTTAAGAATTCTTGTCAAACTGAATGGTGAATTTGATTCCTATAGCCTTATCCCCCAACAGAAAGAGGAATGAAAAAAAGAGTTTTTGTTTTTTTACTTTTTTCTCTAGCTGCATGTGATTTTCGGATAGAAAAATTTTCAGGTGGGGCAGAACGTTTTTCTGATATTCCCTTAGAAGCTACTTTTGCTTCTATTCAAGGAAATATTTTTCAATCTCGTTGTATCAGTTGTCATAGCGCAGGGCAATCGGCATGGCGGGTGCCTCTTGATACCAGAGAGGAGGTACTCAACTCTCCTCGAGAGCTTGTGATCCCTGGGAATGCCGATGAAAGCGGACTGATCATTGCTATTACAAGGAGTGATAATAAGAGGATGCCTCCTGCTAAAGCAGGTTCTGCGCTGAGCCAACAAGAAATTGAGATGATTAAACAGTGGATTAATGAGGGAGCTCTATGAAAAAGTATTTTTTAGCTTTTGTTATTCTGTTAAGCTTTTCTGCTGATGGAGCCCCTCTTCCTTCTCAAAAGGGACAGGTTGTGCTCCCCTCCAAAGAAAGTTCGGTTGAATTTGTTGCCATTGGCCGTCCCACAGCTTTAAAAATTAGAGGAAAAGGGGGTATTCCCGAAGGAAGTTTTTTTATTCAAAAAAATGAAGTGACAGGCTCTGTAGAAGTTATTCTGGAAAATTTTGATACTGGCATAGGTCTTCGCAATGAGCACATGAGGAAAAAATATCTAGAGATCGAAAAATTTCCAAAAGCTAAGCTAGAGGTTAAAAAAATGATTCTGCCTCCTTCTTTTTGGAGAGAAGAGAATACTTCTTTTAAAGAGGTCGCTTATGAAGGTGTTTTATCTCTTCATGGGGTCAGCCGCTCCGTTCAAGGAGTTTTTGAATTAGAAAAAAGAGCGGATCATATTTCTGTTCAAGCTTCTTTTACTTTAAAATTAAGTGATTTTGGAATTATGACCCCTAACTTTAAAGGAATTACTGTGGCTCAAGATGTTCAAGTGATCGTTTCCTTTTTAGCTCCTTTGAAAAAAATCTAAATCATGAAAAAATTTTTCCTTTGTTTTCTTGTATTTTTCCCTAATATCGTTTGCGCTTTTCCGGAGATGGTTCGGTATGGCTATTTTAATTGTACATCATGTCATGTGAGTCCTACAGGAGAAGGGATCTTAACGCCGTATGGGCGCTCACTCTCCAGAGAAATTCTAAGTACGTGGGGGAAAGAAACAGAGCCTGAATTTGCCTATGATATGCTTTCACTTCCACCTTGGATGAATCTCACCGGAAAATATCGAAGTGTTTATATGTATCGTGATACGCCTCGAGTGAGAGAGGGAAGATATATCCTCATGCAACTCGATTTAGAAGGAGCCTTGAACTATAAGGGACTTGGGCTTGTAGGGGTATTGGGGCGAAAAGCCACAACCAAAGCCGATACGTGGCAAGATCATATTTTTTCACGTCGACATTATATTAATTTTAGACCCAGCGATGAAGTGTCTCTCAGACTTGGGAAGTTTCACCATGCCTTTGGGATTAACGTTCCAGATCACATTATCCCAACCAAGCGAGCACTCGGATGGGATCAAGGGGAGGAGACCTATAATTTTGAAGCAGCCCTTTTAAAAGAACAGGTGGGTGCGCATGTAACGGCTGTTTCTGGAAATCCTAATGTTGGGAAAGCAGAAAGAGAAAAGGGACTAGCTGTGACGGCCACTATTTTTTTATGGGATCGATTAAAACCCGGAGTGAGTTACTTTTGGGGAGATAAAAAAGATCAGAGACGTCATGTCTTTGGGCCATATGGAATTTTAGGATTTACCCCCTCCTTTTTTTTACTGACAGAACTTGATTTTCAGTTTTTGAAACCCCAAACCGAAAAAGAACAAAAGGGCCTCGTCAATTATCAACGGTTAGATTATGAATGGGTTCAAGGATTTCACACCTATGTGACGCAAGAGATGTCTCGGCTCGATTTTAAAAATAAAAAAGCCAGAAGCGACGCCTATGGATTTGGGCTTCAGTTTTTCCCTAGGCCCCATTTTGAATTCAATCTTTTGTGGCAAAAACAACGTACGCTTTCCATTTCTCCGGAATACTTTGATTTTGCCTGGCTGATGTTTAATTTTTATCTTTGAATAAGAAAATTCTCTTTTCTTCAATCAAGCATCAGCCTATGATAAATGAATCATGAAGGTTTCAAAATATACTTTGGTTGTCATCATGGTTCTATTCGGTGTTTTAGTATGGAGGGTGTTTATGTTTAAATCTGATCAAGAACCCAATTATGTAAAAACGCTTCAAGGCATTGCCAACGCTATCGAAGCGCTTAAAAATGAATTTCCACAATTAAAGGACTTTTCTGCCAGTGAAAACTTAGATCAAAAGCGTTTAGTGATCAGTTATCAATTTCATACGCATGAACCTGAACGGCGAGTGGGATGGACGGGAGGCGTGCCCAATCCTGATGATGATGGAATTTGGTTTTATATTGATTTTCATGAGCCAGGTTCTATGGCCCAAATTCACACACAACCTGTTACGATTCCTTTAGCTTTTGGAAAAAAACGAGTTTCTTTCCTCATCCTCGAAGGCCAAAAAACTAAAAGGGTGGGGGCGTACATGATGAATATTCTTAAAAAACAGGGTATTCAGCAACGTGAGCTGGGTGAGTAGGCAGTTTAGACTCTTTATTTTTTTTGTACAAAAGTGTCGAAAAAGAGCTGGGCCATATGATCGGCTTCTTGGATAAATTTGGGAAGGGTATCTGGAGATTCAACCTTACTGCTATTCCCTCAATCTTCCACTTGGTATTTTTTGTATTCTTTAAAAAGGAATGGAGCTGGTGATCAAAGAAAACTTTGAGTTTTTCTGGGGCCTCCTTTTCTAAATTTTTAAGAGTGTATTGATTTACAAAGATGATTTTCTCTACTTCAAAAGAGGGAAGAATATTTTGTTTGAAGTCATAGATCGCCAACGTCATGAATCGAGATATGTATGCACTATCGTAGTTCGAGATATCATAGCTATAATCACAATAGTAACGGTTTAAGTGAGCATCAGTCTTTTCTAAAATGCCATCCCAGCGCTGACTTTTGTCTATTATTCCTTCTTGAAGAATGGGAAGAGAAGGGAGGCTTCTTAAAAGATATTTTGGTGGTTTGGACCTAAGCTGAAATCCGTTTCGCATAGCAAAATGGCGAAGTTCTTTCATTCTGAACTCTGCGCCTTTTGTGTCTAGTTTGAGAGCAATATAAGAGAAGGCTCCGGCAATGAGAATGATGATAACAAGAGCACTCCATATCCCTACCTTTTTTTCGGACCAAGGGAAGGCGACTAATGTAAGGCCAACTAAGGCAACCATGGAAATAATTATTAAAAAAGCATAGTACCTGGAGATCATACCTTCTTTATCGGAAAAATTTCTCTTTTCTTCAGTTAAACAATAGGTTTATGATCAATAAATGAATCTTAAATTTATATGGCTAACGATGTTTGCCTCCATTCTGGCCTATGGAGGGGTGCTTTACTTTCTTCTTCATTCTGGCAGCTATGACCCTAGTGCATTTTGGGGTGGAGATAAAAAGATACTTCTTTATTTTTTTTCACTTCCTGCGTTGGGGTGTGGGGGGATCATCTTATTTTTGTGGAATAAGTATTTAAGAAATCCTTTAAGTCAAACGCCGGGGGCAATAAGAGTGCCATTCTCCTTAAATCCTAATAAACTTTCAGAAAGCCAGTGGAGCACTATGAATATTGTTTGTTATGCTTTGGCAGAAGCTATTTCAATTTTTGGTTTTGTTCTTTCGCTTTTGACAGCAGAATTTAAGTATTTTATTAATTTTTCTATTCCTGCCTGTTTGCTCTTAATTCTTCTTTATCCCAGGTATTTACCATCTCGTAAATGAGGACTATGGAACCCCTATTTTTAAGCCCTTTCTATGTCGTTAGTCTTCTATGCTCTCAAGCCCTATCCTGATTTTTTACGTTTTTCACCACTCACTCTTTTTTGAGATATTCAATCGATAGAGACTCTTGGAGTTTAAATTGTGCTGGTTGATTTTTCTTATAATGACGATAAAGGGCTTTAGGCGCATTTTTATACCTGAGATAGACTGGCAATTCAAAATAACGTGAAAAATCTACATAAACATCGAGACGATCTTGATAGTCAGCATAAATAATCTTCCCTTCGATAATATTCCCAGCTTTAATCTGAGGAGGTAAGGTTAAGACTTGTGAGCGAGAGGGGGATTCTGGTTCATCAGGAAACCACCAATTTATAATTTTTTCTTCTATGTGTACAAGATTAGGATACAGAGGTACGATGAAAAAATACAGAATTGAAAAAATGGCAAAAAAAATGGCTAAGAAATATGCCTGATCTTTAAAAAAAGTCTTGAGGTGGTTTTTCTCCAAAAAATAAATAATAAGCTGGGCAAAGCGATCTCCGTCTTGAACCATAAGAGTTTTGAGATGGGGGTATAACTCTATATTCTGATCGATATAGAGGCCACATAATAGTAGACCAAAAACAATGTAGAGAATAAAAAAGAAGGCAAAAGTAATAGAATAACCAAAAAATTCTCCAAGATTTTTAGGTTTTAAGTCCTCCGAGAATCGAACCTCCGATGAAAAAGGATCCTTTAATAAAGTAATGGGCCTAAAAATGTCCAAAAAATCATCTCCGGAAATTTGTTGCCTATACTTAGGACTTTCTACCTCTGGGAGCGTTAATTGGAGGGGTGTTTTTTTAGCATCTTTGAGCTCATAAGCCTTTATTTTATACTTTGATGTATACCCTAAAAACACATACTCTTTTTTTTGTCCAATAAGCCCTACGTAATAATCAGTAAAAATGATAGATAGAAAAAAGTTATAGCCAAAAACACCTACGAAAATAAATAAAGATATCCATGGGAAAGTTTTAAAATAATAGGCAATGATTTTATGAATGTGAAATCCAAAGGCATTATAAATGAGAAGATCTGTAACGCCCGTGACCAAAAGGAAGAAAACAACTGATTTTAGGAAAGTAACCATTGTCTCCTTAGGTTAAAATAACTATAGCATAAATGTCCGAAGTTTGGCTATCATTTGGGTAGGATTCAAGAAATCTTTGTTTAGAACCGATAAGAAGGTTAAATTCTAAAAAAGGGGGAGCTATGAAAAAACATTTTATTTTTTGTCTCGTTTTAATGTCCATGATCGCCAATAGTTATGCGGGTGATGAGGGGGTCTATAAGAATTTTATCAAGGATTTTAAAGGAGGGTTGGAACTGATCGATGATGCCCATGTAAAAAAGTCAATGCCGATGCTTACGTTTGAAACACCCATGGAAACGCTCACCGGTCAAGTCATTCGTTATGGACGTCAAGATGTTACGGTGATCTATGCGCCTTCTAAAGATCACAAGCTTTATTTTTTTAGAACTGGAACATTAGAGATCGAAAAAATTACAGCGACTCAAATCAAAAAACTTAAAGCAGATTCCTCTAATCGCTTTGTGGCCAGCGGGGTCGATGTAGATACCCTCAATACGAAATATGTGAAAACGATTCCAACGACCCTAGAGGGTCTTTTCTCTGAATTAAAACAGAATAAAACACAGCCAGTTTTGGACATTGTCTATCGTCATCCTGTGAGACAAACAGTAGAGCGTGTGCGAACGCCTCTGTTTGATGCTTCTCAGGAACACATTTTTTACTTAACCAGTAATGTACGGATGAATATTCTTAAGACCCAAGACATTCTCTATGTGGGCATTCCAGTGGGGGAAAAGTGGTTTTCAAAATATCGTGCTCAGTTTAATTAATAAAAGAAAGATGACAAAGTCCCCCAGTTCTTATGAATGAAAAGTTAATCATCATAGGTATTATTATTCTCATCAATATCGTCGTGGGATATTTTTATTTGAGAGAACGGCATCGCCAAAAACTCCCTGAAAAATCCCAAAGACCGGATGTTATGAAACCTTTTGATGAAGAAACATCTCGCATAACAGGTCAATTGAAATCAGCCATTCAGGGAGACGATCCTTACGCTGCTTCTAAATTTATAGAATCGCTACACTCCATGAAAGAGCCAAACGAAGAAGAAACAAAAGAGCTCATTAAAATTTTGGAAAATGAAAATAATGATCCACGCCTTAGGGCAGATGCTGCTACCACTTTGGGGGCGCACGATGTCTCAGAAAAAACTGCCTTCCAACTTCATCTCAAAAATTTGGATCACTCAGCGTGGGAGCTCAGAGCCGCCTCTGCCTATGCTTTGGGTGAGCTCCATGAAAATGTGGAGATCGTTCTTCCTAAACTTTTAGAGAAGCTTAAAGATTCAGACTTTCATGTGCGCTCAGAAGCCATTGAGGCTATCGGCAAATACGAAGGTCAGGCCAAACAGGCCATTGCCTTACTTGTTTTTTCTCTCAAAGATGATGAAGAAATTGTCCGAAATTCCGTCGGAGAAGCTTTGTCTCACATGGGTGAAGATGCTAAAACGGCTATCCCCTATCTTGAAGCGCTTCTTTTAGATTCCCAAAACAATGAAAAAGTAAAACAATCCATTCTTCGCACCTTAGAGCGTATTAGAAAAGAATGAACATAGGTCTTCAGGCGCTTAAGCCATATACTCTTTCTATTGGGGCACTGATTCTGGCCAATTGTGTTCCTATTTTTGGAGTTCTTTATTTTAAGTGGGAGCTTTTTGAGATTGTGTTTTTATACTGGTTAGAGAGTGGGATCATTCTTTTATTCTCATTTCTAAAACTTCTTACCTTTGATCTTCGAAAATGGATTATTACGCCTAATATACCTGAGGTAAAAATTCCAAAAGCATTTGTATTTTTCTTTAATATTATT